>JAWKYB010000010.1 GCA_041396705.1 Alphaproteobacteria bacterium | reverse complement strand
GCCGCCTTCCAGCCCGCATGCGCCTCGGCCACCGCGGCCCGCTCCACCTCGGCCTCGGCGAAGCGGGCGAGCAGGTCGCGATGCGCGCGCGGGTCGAGCAGGCCCTGCGCCGCGAACTGGCCGTCGACCTCGATCATCAGGTCGGCCACGTCGCGCATCAGCCGGGCGCTGACCGGCGCGTCGTTGATGAAGCCGCGGCTGCGGCCGTCGCGCCCGATCTGCCGGCGCAGCACCAGGCCGTCGTCGAGGTCGGCGTCGAGGCCCTGCTCGGCCAGCAGCGCGCGCACCGGGCTGTCGCCGGGCAGCGCGAAGGCGGCGGCGACCGTCGCCTGGGTGCAGCCGGCGCGGATCAGGGCGGAATCCGCCCGCCCGCCGAGCGCGAGGCCGAGGGCATCGAGCAGGATGGACTTGCCGGCGCCGGTCTCGCCGGTCAGCACGGTCAGACCCGGATGGCAATCCAGGTCCAGCCGGTCGATCAGCACGACGTCGCGGATCGACAGGGATTGCAGCATCGGGGGTCTAGAACAGGTCGTCGAGCCAGGAGATGCCGGTCAGGCCGTCATAGGCATCCTCGTTGCCCGGGATGTCGCCGCCCTCGATCAGCTCGTAGCTGTCGATGTACCAGACGCTGCCAGGGTAGTTGTAGCCGAGCACCGCGGCGACCTGCTGCGCCTCGCTGGTCAGCCCCAGCGCCGCATAGGCCTCGGCGATGCGGTGCAGCGCCTCCGGCACGTGGGTGGTTGTCTGGTAGTCGGTGATCACCGCCCTGAACCGGTTGATCGCGGCGGTGTACTGGCCCTGGCGCAGGTAGTAGCGCCCGATCTCCATCTGCTTGCCGGCGAGGTGGTCGCGGGCGAGGTCGATCTTCAGCGCCGCATCGCGGGCGTAGTCGGTGCCCGGGAAGCGGGTCACCACGTCCTGCAGCGACGACAACGCCAGCTGGGTCAACCGCTGGTCGCGGGTCACGTCGGCGATCTGCTCGTAATAGCACAGCGCCTTCAGGTAGTAGGCGTAGGCCGTGTCGGAATTGCCCGGATGCAGCTCGATGAACCGGTCGAGCGCGACGACGGCGTCGTCGTAGTTGCCCTTCTGATAGGCGGCGAAGGCCGCCATCAGCTGCGCCTTGGTCGCCCACACCGAATAGGGATGCTGGCGGTCGACCTCCTCGAACGCGGCCTGCGCGGCCTCGTATTCGGCGGCGGCGAGGTTGTCGAGGGCCGTGTTGTACAGGTCCTCGACCGGCTGCTCGACATAGGCCTCTTCCTCGGCGCCGCCGCAGCCGGTCAGCGCCATCAGCGCGCCGGCCAGCGCCGCCCCGACGAATAGACCCGGCCGCACGCGGCGGCCCGTTCCCGTTAAGGTCATCCTGTCCCGATTTCCACGCCGTTCATCGCCCGTGCGGCCACGACTCATCCGGTCGCGCCACAACCCCAGCCTGCTTATACCAGCCTGCCGCCTCCGGGAACAAGGCGGGCCGCCGCAGCGGCCCGTACACGCGGCCCTGCGGGGCCGGACCGGCCGGTCAGCCGGCCAGCGCGCGCCGCATCGACGTCGCCGTCTCCGCCGCGGTCGACCAGCGCCAGGCCCCTTCCTCGGCGAACAGGGCGCGCAGCACCTGGTTGTTCAGCCGGTGGCCGGGGCGGGTGCCGGAATAGGCCGCGGCAAGCCGACCGCCGGCCAGATAGAGGTCGCCGACCGCGTCCAGAACCTTATGGCGCACGAACTCGTCGTCGTAGCGCAGGCCGTCCTCGTTCAGCACCTTGTCGCCGCTGATCACGACCGCGTTGTCCAGCGAGCCGCCGCGGGCCAGGCCGGATTCCATCAGCCGCACCACGTCGTGGTGGAAGCCGAAGGTGCGCGCCCGCGCCACCTCCGTCCGGAACGTCGCCGGCGTCACCGCCATCGACGCCACCTGATGGCCGATCACCGGGCTGTCGAAGTCGATCTCGCAATGCACCGACCAGCGTGCCGACGGCATCAGCGTCGCGACCGAGGCGTCGTGGCGGACCTGCACCGGCCGCAGCACCTCGATCACCCGGCGGGCCGCGGTCTGCTGCGCGATGCCGGCGCATTCGATCAGGAATACGAACGGGGCCGCGCTGCCGTCCATGATCGGCACCTCGGGGCCCTTGACCTCGACCACCGCGTTGTCGATGCCCATGCCGGCGAAGGCCGACATCAGGTGCTCGACGGTGCAAACTTTCACGCCGTCCTGGTTGCCCAGCGTGGTGCACAGCGTCGTCTCGACCACATGGTCCCAGCGCGCCGGGATCGCGACCCCGCGCCCGCCGATATCGGAGCGGCGGAAGAGGATGCCGGTGCCTTCCTCGGCCGGGTGCAGCGTCATCGTCGCGCGCTCGCCCGAATGCAGGCCGATGCCGGAGCAGTGGATGGAACTCTTCAGGGTGCGCTGGCGGCTCTCGTCCGGCAGCGTCTCGATCGGCAGGACCACCTGGCGCGGACGGCGCGCGGGCACGGACGCCGGTGCGTCCTCCGCGTTGCCGCCTGCGATATAGCTGCTTCCGTCCATTCGGCCTGCCCTGTTCAGTCGTGCCCGACCCGGTTCGTCCGGCTTCGGCACGCCCTGAAGCTATGCGGCAGGCGCCGCCAAATGAAATCAATGTTTGTTTCTTATTGTTTCCGTCGCGGCAGGAAAGCCGCACCGCGCGCTCACACCGGCGCGGTCGCCGCCTCCAGCCAGGCGCGGGTCGCCGCGTCGACCTGCGGCCCGATCACGGTGAGCACGCGCCGGTGATAGGCGTTCAGCCAATCGCGCTCGGCGTCGGTCAACAGGCCGACGGCGACTAGGTTGCGGTCGATCGGCGCCAGGGTCAGAGTCTCGAATTCCAGCATCGGCCGACCGCCCTCGACCGCGTGGGCGCTGTCGCGCACCGCGACCAGGTTCTCGATGCGGATGCCGAACGCGCCTTCCTTGTAGAAGCCGGGCTCGTTGGAGACGATCATGCCGGGCGCCAGCGCCACCGTGTTCGGCGCCTTGGAGATGCGCTGCGGACCCTCGTGCACGCTGAGATAGCTGCCGACGCCGTGGCCGGTGCCGTGGTCGTAGTCGAGCCCGACCGACCACAGCGGCAGCCGCGCCAGCGCGTCGAGCTGCGAACCGGTGGTGCCGACCGGAAAGCGCGCGGTCGCCAGCGCGATGTGGCCCTTCAGCACCCGGGTGAAGCGGTCGCGCATCTCGTCCGTCGGCGTGCCGATGGCGATGCTGCGGGTGACGTCGGTGGTGCCGTCCAGATACTGGCCGCCGCTGTCGACCAGGTAGATCGAGCCGGGCTCGAGCCGCCGGTTGGTCGCCTCCGAGGCGCGGTAGTGGACGATGGCGCCGTTCGGGCCGGCGCCGGAGATGGTGTCGAAGCTGTAGCCGCGGAAGAAGCCGCCCTCGGCGCGGATCGCCGCCAGCCGGGCGATGGCGCCGAGCTCGTCGACCGTGCCCTTCGGCCCCTCCTCGGCGATCCAGGCGAGGAATCGCGACAGCGCGGCGCCGTCGCGCCGGTGCGCCGCCCGGATGCCGTCGAGCTCGACCGCGTTCTTGCAGGCCTTGGGCAGGGCGCAGGGATCGCCACCGGGCGCGAGCCGGGCACCGCCCCGGGTCAGGCGATTGGCGATCCAGCCGGACAGCGACTGCGCGTCGATGCGGACCGTGGCGCCGGCCTTCGCCAGCTGGTCGAGGGCGGCACCCATCCGATCCGGCGGCGCCACCGCGACCGCGTTGCCGAGATGGGCGGACAGCGACGGCACCGCCTTGCGCGGGTCCATGAACAGCTCGACATGGGCGTCGTCGTGCAGGATGGCGAAGGACAGCGCGAACGGCGTGTTCGGCACGTCGGCACCGCGGATGTTGAGCAGCCAGGCGATCGAATCCGGCGCGGACAGCACCACCGCCTGCTGGCCGGCCTGCTTCAGCTCGTCGGCCAGCGCCACCCGCTTGTCCTGCGACGAGCGCCCGCTGAACTGCAGTGGGTGCGGCACGGCGGGGGTGATCGGCGGCGGCGGCTGATCGGCCCAGACCGCGTCGACCGGGTTGGTCTCGACCAGCACCAGCTCCGCTCGGGCCTCGGCGCAGGCCGCCTTCCAGCGGTCGATCTCGGCGGCGCCATGCAGCCAAGGGTCGAGGCCGAGCCGGTCGCCGGCGGCGAGCGCGCCCGGGATCCACCGGGTCGGCGGTGTTTCGATCAGGTGCAGCGGCGTATAGACGCCGGTATCGACCTGCTGGCGGACCTGCAGCGTATAGCGGCCGTCGACGAAGATCGCGGCCTGGTTCGCCAGCACGACGGCGACGCCGGCCGAGCCGGTGAAGCCGGTCAGCCACGCCAGCCGCTCGGCCCGCGCCGGCACATACTCGCCCTGGTGCTCGTCGCCGCGCGGCACGACAGATCCGGCCAGCCCGCGCGCCTGCAGCGCTGCCCGCAGCGCCGCGACACGCGCCGGGCCGTCGCCGGCGCCGCGGTCGAGCAGCCGCGCCGCCAGCGCGCGCCGGGCGTCGTCGTGCGCACGCGCCGCCGCACCGTCCGCCTCGGCCAGCAGCAGCGGGTCGATCAGCTCCAGCCAGCCCCGGCCGATCGGCTCCGGCCCGGCGGCGATGCCGGCGAGCAGCGCCCGGACCTCGTCGACCGGCCGGCGCACGCCGGCCTCGGTCAGCGCACGCGCCAGTGCGGGCCAATCCACCAGATCGTCCTTCGTCCAGAGCGGGGCCGGACCTTCCATCGTCGCATTCTCCTCGCAGGCCGCCGTGCCGGGCGGACGGCGCACCGGGATAGCACAGCTTTGCCGGCGCCGCGCTAGCCGCGTCGGGCCAGCATCAGCGTGGCCCAGCCTTCGCTGACATAGCAGTCGCGCAGGCACAATCCCTGGCGGCGGAAGGCGGCCAGCACCAGCGGCTGCTGGGCGGCCAGCAAGCCGGACAGGATGACCGTGCCGTCGCGGGTGAGATTGGCCGCCATGCCGGGCGCCAGCGCCGCCAGCGGCCGGGCCAGGATGTTGGCGACGATCAGGTCGAACGGTCCGGGCGCACGCACCACGCGCTGGGCGAAACTGCGCCCCTCGACCGGCCGGATCAGGGTCGCCAGACGGTTGGCGCGCGCGTTTTCCGCCGCGACCCGGACCGAGTCCGGGTCAATGTCGACCGCGTGCACCGGGCGCCGCCACAGCCGGGCCATCGCCATCGCCAGGATGCCGGTGCCGGTGCCGAGGTCGAGCAGCCGCAGCGGCCTGACCCGGCGTGCCAGCCGGTCGAGCATCAGCAGGCAGCCGCGGGTGGTGGCATGCTCGCCGGTGCCGAAGGCGACATTGGCGTCCAGCGTGATCGCCAGCGCCGACTGCGGCAACGGCGCGGTGTCGTGCGAGGGCCGGACGACGAAGCGGCCGATCCTGAGCGCGCGGAAGGTGGCCAGGTTCTGCGCCACCCAGTCGACGCCGGGCAGCGGGCCGATGGCCGGCTGGATGCCGCCGGCGCCGTGCAGCGCGGTCAGAAGCGCTATCGAGGCGTGGATGTCCGGCACCGCGGTGCGGTCGACGCCATAGGCCTCCACCCGCCAGTCGCCGCCCGGCGAGACCTCGAAAGCGGCGACCGCGCCGGCATGCTCCTCCCACGCCGCCGCCAGCGCTTCGGCGACGGCCTGAGGTGCGATGCAGGAGATCAGCAGAGGGCCATCCCCGGCCGCCGGTGGGCTCATGCGCGATCGGCCGGGATGACGAAGCTGGCCAGCACCCGCTTCTCGCCCGCCTTGTCGAATTCGACCGCCAGCTTCTCGCCTTCCACCACGGTGATCAGGCCATAGCCGAACTTCTGGTGGAACACGCGCTCGCCCTCGGCGTAGCGCGCTTCCTCCGCCGCGGTGCGCACCACCGCCTCGGCCACGCCGTCGATCACCGGCGGGCCGCCGCGGCGCTGGCGCGGCTGGTCGTAGCGCCGCCCCGGCGCGTTGGTGCGTCCGCCGCTGCGCCAGATCGGGCCCCAGTCCGTGGCCCCGGCCGCATACAGCGCGGTCGCCTCGGAAAAGCCGCCGCCGCTGCGGCCGCGATAGATGCCGTCGTCGGCCGCGCGCAGCACATGTTCATCCGGCAGCTCATCGATGAAGCGCGACGGCAGCGCGCTCTGCCACAGGTTGTTGATGCGGCGGTTGGCGGCATAGGAGACATAGGCGCGCCGCTTGGCGCGGGTCAGGCCGACATAGGCCAGCCGCCGCTCCTCCTCCAGGCCCTTCAGGCCGGTCTCGTCGAGCGCGCGCTGGTGCGGGAACAGCCCCTCCTCCCAGCCGGGCAGGAAGACGTGCTCGAACTCCAGGCCCTTGGCGCTGTGCAGCGTCATGATCGAGACCATGTCGCCGCCGGCCTGCTCGGTCTGCTCGGCCACCAGGCTGACATGGTCGAGGAACGCGCGCAGGGTGTCGAACTCCTGCATCGCGACGACCATCTCCTTCAGGTTCTCCAGCCGGCCCGGCGCCTCCGCCGACTTGTCGGCCCGCCACATGTCGGTATAGCCGGATTCGTCGAGGATGATGCCGGCCAGCTCGTCATGGGCGCAGGTTTCCGCCATCGCCCGCCAGCGGTCGAAGTCGGCGATCAGGTTGGTGAAGGCCCGGCGCAGCCCGCGGCGTCAGCTCGTCGGTCTCCACCAGCCGGCGGACCGCGGTGTAGAGCGAGACGCCCTGCCCGCGCGCCGCGACGTGCACATGCTGCAGCGACGCCTGGCCGATGCCGCGGCTCGGTTTGTTGACGATCCGCTCCAGCGCCAGGTCGTCGTCGGGCTGGACGACCACGCGCAGATAGGCGATCGCGTCGCGGATTTCCTTCCGCTCGTAGAAGCGCGGGCCGCCGATCACCCGGTAAGGCACGCCCAGCGTCAGCAGCCGTTCCTCGAACTCGCGGGTCTGGAAGCCGGCGCGGACCAGGATCGCCATCTCGTGCAGCGCGCGGCCGTCGCGCTGCAGCGCCTCGATCTCCTCGCCGATGACCCGCGCCTCTTCCGGCCCGTCCCAGATGCCGCGGATGCGCACCCTGTCGTCGTCGTCGCGCTCGGTCCACAGCGTCTTGCCGAGCCGGCCCTCGTTGTGGGCGATCAGCCCCGACGCCGCGCCGAGGATGTGCGGGCTGGAGCGGTAGTTCTGCTCCAGCCGGATCACGGCGGCGCCCGGGAAGTCCTGCTCGAAGCGCAGGATGTTGCCGACCTCCGCGCCGCGCCAGCCGTAGATCGACTGGTCGTCGTCGCCGACGCAGCAGATGTTGCGATGGCGCTGGGCCAGCAGGCGCAGCCACAGATACTGGGCGACGTTGGTGTCCTGGTACTCGTCGACCAGGATGTAACGGAACCGGTCCTGATAGCGGGCGAGGATGTCGCCGTCGGTCGCGAACAGCGTCAGGCAGTGCAGCAGCAGGTCGCCGAAATCGGCGGCGTTCAACACCCGCAGCCGCTCCTGATACTGGGCGTAGAGCGCCTGCGCCTTGCCGTCGGCGAAATCGCCGGCCTCGGCCCGCGTCACCTTCTCCGGCGTCAGGCCGCGGTCCTTCCAGCGCTGGATCACCGCGTTCAGCGCACGCGGCGGCCAGCGCTTCTCGTCGATGTCGGCCGCCTGCAGGATCTGCTTCAGCAGCCGGTGCTGGTCGTCGACGTCGAGGATGGTGAAGTTCGCCTGCAGGCCGACCAGCTCGGCATGGGCGCGGACGATTCGCGCCGCCAGCGCGTGGAAGGTGCCGATCCACCAGCCTTCCACCGGGCGCTGCAGCAGCGCGCCGACCCGCTCGCGCATCTCGTGCGCCGCCTTGTTGGTGAAGGTGACCGCCAGCAGCTCGCTCGGCCGGGCGCGGCCGGTGACCAGGATGTGCGCCAGCCGCGTGGTCAGCACCCGGGTCTTGCCGGTACCGGCGCCGGCCAGCACCAGCACCGGCCCGTCGACGGCGGCCACGGCCTCGCGCTGGCGCGCGTTCAGCGTCGCGAAATAGGGTGGGTCCATGGCGGTGGCGGGCGCGGTCATCGTCCTGCGGGCGTTCCGGGAATGTTGCGATTCCCATATAGGCTATCACGCGGCCGCAGGCACGCGAACACGACAGCCGGACGCGCCTACTCCACCCGCTCGGCGATCCACTGGCAGGGGTCGACCCGGCACAGCGTGGGCCGGAACGCGAGCCGGTCGGGTCCGAGCAGCCTGTAGAAATAGGTCTCCAGGCTGTGGGCGTCCTGCAGGTTGAGGGCGGTCGAATTGGGGTCGGTCTCGTCGGCCTGGCCCGGGACGATCAGCCGGATGGTGCGCGAATCGATCTGGTAGCGTCCGGCACGGGCGCTCATCGCGCCGGCCGCGCCGGTCACTTCCAGTGCCGCGTCGCCGCCGGGCGCGATCACCAGACGCCAGATCTCCATGCCGCCATAGGCGTCCGGGATCTGGGCCTCCCAGGTGCCGACCACGACGGCGACCACCTCGGGCGCCGGCACCGCCTCGGGCACGCTCGGCGAGCGGGTCGCGGCATCCCCGGGTGCCGCCTGCGCCCAGGCGCCGGCCGGCGCGAAGGCCAGCGCCAGCAGGCCGAGGACCAGGGCTCGGAATGCGTTGCGTCGCGTTGCGGCTGCTGCGGGTCTGCTCATCGTTCGGTTGTCGCTGCGGCGAAGGGCGCCGACCATGGCCTCCAGGAACGCGCGCCGGATGTCGAAATTATGGCAAAGGCCGGCGCAGCCGAACCTTCGGCCGGGCGGCCTCAGCCATGGCCCTCCTGCTCGGTAACGCGGTCGCGCAGAGCCCGGTGCATCGCGCGCAACACGTCGCGCGCGTCGACCTGGCCGACGAGCCGGCACTGCTGTGTGTCGGCCACCACCGGCAGCCGGCTGGCGCCGGACGTCTCCAGCCGGCGCCGCGCCTCCTCCAGCGACGCATCGGGGGTCAGCGCCGGGACGGCCTGCGAGGCGATGTCGGCCGCTGTCACCGGCGCTTCGCCCTCGCCCTCCTCGGCATCGACCAGCTCGGCCAACGCCTCGAGCCGGATCACGCCGCGCAGCCGGCCGTCCGCCTCCACCACATAGACCTGCCCGCCCGGCGCATAGGGCAGGCGGTCGCGCACCACCGCCAGCGGCGCATCGGCGGCGACCGTCGCCGGGTCGGCGCGCATCACCGTGCGTACGGGAATGCCCTCGGTCACCAGGGCGACGCGGTCGCCGGAAATGTCGCGGCCGCGCTGGCGCAGCTGGGTGTGGAACCACGACCGGCCCTTCAGCTCGAACTGCACGACCCCGCCGACCACCGTGGCGACCATCATCGCCGCGGTCAGCGGATAGCTGCCGGTCAGCTCGAACACCATCAGGATCGTCGAGATCGGCGCGCCCAGCACCGCGCCGGCCACCGCCGTGGTGCCGACCAGCGCGTAGACGCCGTGCGACGAGGCCAGCGCGGGAAAGATCTGCGCCGCGATCAGCCCGAACGCCCCGCCGTACATCGCGCCGAGATAGAGCGAGGGCGAGAAGACGCCGCCGCCGAAGCCGAATCCGATCGACAGCACGGTCGCGGCGAACTTGGCGGCAAGCAGCGCCAGCATCATGCCGAGCGGCAGTCCCGCCTGCAGCGCGGAGTCGGTCGACGCGTAGCCGACGCCCATCACCTCGGGGAAAAAGACCGCGATGGCCGCGATCAGCAGCCCGCCGACGGCGGGCCTGGCCCAAGCCGGCAGCCGCGTCGCCGCCGCCCCGGCGCGCAGCGCCTCGGCGGTGCGCACAAAGGCGGTGGCGATCACCGCAGCCCCGGCGCCGAGCAGCGCGAAGGCGGGGAACTCCCAGACCGAGGCCATCTCGTGCGGCGGCACCACAAACGCCGGAAAATCGCCGAAATGGGCGCGCGAGATCATGGTGCCGGCCACCGACGCGATCACGATGGGTGCGAAGGCGCGCAGCCCGTAGTTGCCGATCACCACCTCCAGCGCGAAGAACACGCCGGCGATGGGCGCGTTGAACGAGGCGGCGATCGCCGCGGCGACGCCGCAGCCGATCAGGATGCGCACCGAATCGCGGTCCAGCCGCAGCCAGCCGCCGATCTGGCAGGCGACGCTGGCGCCGAGGTGGACGACGGGACCCTCGCGGCCGACGGAAGCACCGACGCCGATGGAACCGGCGCTGATCGCGGCGTGGACCGCGCCTTCGCGCAGCGACAGGCGCCGACCCGGCCTGACATAGGCGTCGATGACGTCGGCAACGCCCTCGGGGCGGCCGTCGCGGGTGATCCGGGCAATCGCAAGGCCGACGACAAGCCCGCCCAGGGGCAGCGTCAGCAGCGGCCACCACCACCACGGGTCCCCGTCGCCGGTGCCGGCAAAGGCGATGTTGGCCTCCAGCCACGCCACCGCCAGGCTGAAGCCGATGGCCGCGTAGGCCGAGGCGAAGCCGAGCACCAGGGCAAGGCCGAGCAGGCCGAGGTCGCGATGGCCGCCCAGCCAGCCGACGATCCGGCGCCGGGCGGCGGCATAGGGGAATGTCGGGGGCGCAGCCATCCCGCGATCCGCGCCGACTCAGGGCTTTGCGTCGGTCACAACGACAGCAGGGTGCCGTGTGGCCGCCGCGGCGGCAAGCGCGGGGTTGGCGGCGGAACGCGGCCGGTCAGCTGGCCTTCTGCATGTCGGCCGCCAGCATGGTCTCGTTGCAGACCCGGTTGCGGCCCGAATTCTTCGCCAGATAGAGCGACGAGTCGGCGCGGGACATGAACGACTGCACCGATTCGTGCCGGCGATACTGGCTGACGCCGATCGACAGGTTGACCGAGCCGATGGTCTCGCCGGTGGTGCGCTTGACCAGGTTCTTGCTGGCGACCAGTTCGCGGATCTGGTCGGCGAGCAAGGTGGCGTCGCGCAGCCGGGTCTCCGGCAGCAGGATGACGAACTCCTCGCCGCCATAGCGTGCGGCCACGTCGCGACCCTTGACGCTGTCGCGCAGGACCTTGGCAACCAGCTTCAGCACCTGGTCGCCGATCTGGTGGCCGTAGCGGTCGTTGAACTGCTTGAAATGGTCGATGTCGACCATGCACAGGCACAGCGGCCGCTCGCTCGTCGCCGACAGCGAGGCCAGCTCGCGCAACACGGAGTCGAAGAAGCGCCGGTTCGGGATGCCGGTCAGCGCATCGGTCATCACCTCTTCGCGCACCGAGACCAGGTGGTTGCGCAATTCCAGGATGTGCTGGTTCGAGCGGGACAGCTGGGCCTCCAGCACCCGCGACCGCTGCAGCATCTGGCGCGTGTTGGTGATCAGCTCGGAGGTGACGCTGCGCAGGGTATCGACGTCGAGCGCGGCGTCGAGGCGCCCGGACGCGCCGCTCAGCACCTCGCCGAATGTGCGGGTGTCGGCGCCCGCGGTCCCGACCAGGTTGAGGACCTGGCCGACAGTCTCCTCGATCTTGGCCGTGGTCTCGCGCAGCTCGTGCTCGGTGTTCGAGTCCTGCAGGAAGCGGTTGTAGATCTGCTCCAGGTCGGCGTCGCCGACCTTCTGGTGCTCGTCGATCAGGTTGTCGATCATGGCCGACAGGTCGGGCCGCGAGCCGGAGAAGTAGGCGAACCAGACCTCGTAATTGCGCGGGATGGGCTGGTTGCCGAACTGGCGCATGCGGTCGAACGACGAACCTGCAATCGCCACCAGCTCGTCGTAGCCCTTCGAATTTGTCGTCATGAACTCTCGACCCTCGCAGTCGTTCGCGCCGAGCCGGACCGGAGTCCGGTGCCCAGGACGTGACCGCCTGCCCCTGATTCTCTCGCCGACCCAAGGTTATGGCGAACCGCTGAACGAGCCCTTAATGCCGGGCGTCGCCGACGGCCCGCGGTGGCCGTACGGGTCCGCGGCACGTTGTTGCGAGCCCGCAACAGAGCCGTGTGACAGAAAAGGCACAGACCCGCCTGCAAGCGCGCGGCGCCGCGTACGGCCCGCAGGACGGCTCTGGCGCACGCGCGCGTCTCGCTATTAATATTTTGTCAGAGGAAGTTCGGGCGTTACTATCGCGGCGCCAAAGTCGGCGGCCGCCGGTGCATGCGTGACGGCCGGGTTGTCGCCGCGCGGTGCGGCCCGGCAGCGGGCGTTGCCCCCGCGCAACATGCGCGGCCCGGCGGCGACGGTTGCCTTCCGGTCGAACGGCCGGCGGTTTGGTTTGAGACGGTCTTAGGTGATGGCATGACACGAGACGCGATCGAACGGCAGCCGGCGGCGGCGTTGGCGGCGCGCAATCGGAGAGGCCGCGCGCGGACGCGCCTGACCGCGATCGTGGCGGCGGCGGGTCTGGCCGCCTGTTCGACCGCCTCCGAGGAGACCAGCACGGTCAACGACCCGCTGGAGCCGTTCAACCGCTACATGCTGTCGATCAACGAAGGTGTCGACACCGTCGTGCTGCGCCCGGTGGCGGTCGCCTATCGCGACCTGATCCCCTATCCGGTGCAGGACGCCGTCCACAACTTCCTGAACAACCTGTCCGAGCCGGTCACCCTGATCAACCAGGTGCTGCAGGGCCAGATCGACGAAGCCGGCCACACCATGGGCCGGTTCATGGCCAACTCCGTGCTCGGGCTCGGCGGCACCCTCGTCATCGTCGACATCGACGACCAGCCCGGCGAGCGCGAGGACTTCGGGCAGACCCTGGCCAGCTGGGGCGTCGACGAGGGCTTCTACCTCGTCCTGCCGCTGATCGGCCCGACCAACACGCGCGATTCGGTCGGCCGCATCGTCGATTTCTTCACCGACCCGTTCAACATCTGGGCGGTGGCGACCAACAACGAAGGCGCGCGGCTGATCCGCACCGGGCTGACGGTGGTGGACACACGCGTGCGCACGATCGAGGCGATCGACGCCCTGAAGGCCGACTCGCTCGACTTCTATGCCCGGCTGCGCTCGGCCTATCAGCAGCGGCGCAATGCCGAGATCGAGAACCGGGCGACCAGCGACACGCCGTTCGGCGAAGAACCCTTCGACGAAGAGGACGTGGAGTAGTTGCCTGGCGCGACGCCGGCCCTATGATTGATTGGCTTCAGAGCCGGACTGGAACGGGACGCGAAATGAATCGGTTGTGGCGAGGCGTGGCAGCGCTGGCGTTGCTTGTGGTCATGTGCGCGCCGGTGCGCGCAGAGGCCGACACCGCTGCGGCGGCGGCGTTCATCGAGGACCTGGGCCAGACGGCAATCGACACCCTGACCGGGACGAACCTGAGCCGCGAGCAGCGCGAGGCGCAGTTCCGTACCTTGCTGGCGGCCAACTTCGACGTGCCGCGGATCGGCAACTTCGTGCTCGGGCAATACCGGCGCCAGGCCTCCGACGCGGAACTGGCCGATTTCTACGACGTGTTCGAGGACACGATGGTGGCGACCTATGTCGGCCGGTTCGAGGAATATTCGGGCCACGGCTTCACGGTCGGCCGCGCCGTCCCAGACGGCAGCAGCGGCGCCATCGTCACCACGTCGGTAACGACGCCGAACGGCCAGGACGCACGCGTGGACTGGCGGGTCCGCACCAGCGACGCCGGTTTCGTGGTGGTCGACGTGGCGATCGAAGGCGTCAGCATCGCGCAGACCCTGCGCGAGGAATATGCCTCGGTGCTGCAGCAGAACGGCGGCACGGTGACCGGCCTGACCGAGGCCCTGCGCGCCCGCCTGGGCTGAGTCCGCCGCGGCCGCGCCGGGACGCCGGCGCCGGCAGCGACCGGCGCCAGTGACGGCGCTCACTTCATTACAGTCCGGCGCTGGTATTTGCTGCTGCGCCCGACGCCGATTTCGGCTATAAGCGGCCCTTCCCCGATGCCCGACCTCCGGCCGGCCCATTTTGGTTGCCGCCATCGGGGCATTGCGAAGGCACCGCCATGTGGTTCATTGCGCGAGCGTTCATCGTCGCCTGCGCCGGCATTTTCGCGCTGGCGGCCCCGCAGGCGCACGCACAGGAAAGCGGTCCCGGCGCCTATGTCGCGACGCTGGTCGGCGCCGCCACCGTGGTCGACGCGGCGGGCGAGCGGCCGCTCGCCGTCGGCGACGTGGTCGCGGCCGACGGCCGCATCCGCACCGGCGACGCGGCCCGCGTCATGCTGGTGCTGGACGACGGCACCCGGGTGGTGATCGGGCCCGAGACGGAAATCGCGCTGCAGCTGGTGGTCGGCAGCGGCGCCGGCGTCGACCGCGGCGACATCATCGAGCTGCTGCACGGCATCCTGCGGGTGCGCATCGGCGTGCCCGCCCCTGATTCCGACCTGCAGACAGTCTCCCCGACGGCCGTGGTGGCCGCACGGTCGACGGAATGGACCATGGACCATGCCGGCGACAGCACGGCCGTGCTGGTGCTGTCCGGCGTGGTCGCGGTCACCTCGACGGCGACCGGCGATGCGGTCGCCCTGTCGGCCGGCCTCGGCACCGACGTTCCGGCCGGCGGCGCACCGAGCGCGCCGCGGGAGTGGGGCGCGGCGCGCGCCGCCGACGCCCGCGCCCGCACCAGCATCGCCGGCGCACCGTAGCGGGCTTTCGGCGATGCACGGCCTGGCATTCCTCATCCGCTTCGCGGCGGTGCCCTTCCTGATCGTGGTCGCGGTCGCGACCGCGGCGGTCGGCTGGCGCGACAGCCCGTGGCTGCAGACCGTCGAAGGCCAGTTCCTGGACCTGCTGTTCCAGGTGCGCGGCCCGCGGGTGCCGCACAGCGACGTGATGATCATCGCCATCGACGACCGCTCGGTCGAACATTTCGGCGGCTGGCCGCTCGAGCGGACGGTGCTGGCCGACCTGGTCGGGCGGCTGAACGCCGTCGGCGCCTCCGCCATCGGCCTCGACCTGCTGCTGGTCGACCGGCGTGCCGCCCCCGACGGCGGCCTGACGGCCGGCGACCGGGCGCTGGTGGACGCCGTGGCCGGGTCGCGCGGCGTGGTCCTGCCCTTTGCGGTGACCGGCCAGGCCGTTCCCGGCGGCGTTGCCAGCGACGAAGCGATCCGGCGTTCCGCCTATCTCAGCTATGTGCAGGGGCCGGACAGCGCCGCCGGCCATGCCGTGCCGACCGGAACCGTGCTGGCGCCGTTCGCGGAGCTTGCCGCCGTCAGCGCGGTCGGCAGCGTCGCGGTGCCGCTGGAGGCCGACGGCGCGGTCAGGCGCTGGTCGCCCGTCGCCGCCTATGGCGACCGGCGCTATCCGGCGATGGCGGTCGAGCTGGCGCGCAGCTATCTGGCGCTGCCGCCGGCCGACATGCTGTGGATCGAGGGCCGCGGCCTCGGTTTCGACGGCCGGCTGGCGGCGACCGACAGCGGCGGCCGGCTGGCGCTCAACAGCTACGGCCCGTCCGGCAGCTTCCGCACCGTGTCGCTGGTCGACTTCATGTCGGGCCGGGTCCCCGCGCACACCGCGCGCAACCGCATCGTCCTGATCGGCGCCACCGCCACCGGGGTCGGCGATACCTACCTGACCGCCTTCGACAGCCAGATGCCCGGCGTGGAGCTGGTCGCGTCGATGACCGAAAACCTGCTGCACGGCGAGGGGCTCGCCCGCACGCCGCAGACCATGGGGCTGTCGATCGGGCTGATGGCGCTGTTCGTCGCGATCACCGCGGCGATGGTGGCGATCCGGTTGCCGGGTGTGCTGCTGGCCGGCATCGGGTTGGTGCTCACCGGCTGGGCCGCGGTGGTCTATGTCGCCTTCGCCGCCTTCGACCTGTGGCTGGACGCGGTGCCGGTGGCGGTGGCGATCCTGGCCACCGGCCTATGGGCGGTCACCGCCCGGCTGGCGCGCGACCGGCGCGAGCGGCGGGCCGACGCCAGGCGCAGCCAGGCGCTGGCCCGCTTCGTCGCGCCAGCGCTGGCCGAGCGCCTGGCCAACCGCGACACGTCGCTGATCGAGGTGCACGAGGCGACCGCCGCGGTGATGTTCGTCGACCTGGTCGGCTTCACCGAGGCGACCGAATCGATCGCCGCCGCGGACACGCTGCCGCTGCTGTCGCGCTTCTACCGGCTGGTCGAGGCGGCGACCGAGGCGCATGACGGCATCGTCGACAAGTTCATCGGCGACGGCGCGATGGTGCTGTTCGGCATCGGCGAAGGCAGCGCGGCCACCGCCGCGGCGGACGCGGTGCGCTGCGCGCTGCGGATGATCGCGGATTTCGGTGCGCCGGGCGCCGATGCGTGGCTGGCAGGCGGGCGGCCGCTGCACCTGTCGATCGGCATCCACCACGGCACAGTGGCGCTGGCCGAGATCGGTGGCGCGCGGCAGGTCCAGTTCACCGCCACCGGCGACACGGTCAACGTCGCGGCGCGGCTGGAGGAGCTGACCCGCGAGCTGGGCTCGCCGCTGGTGGTCTCCGCCGATGCGGTGGCTGCGGCACAGCCCGGTATCGACCCGGCGCTGCTGCGGCGCTTCGCGCCGCTGCCGCCGCTCCAGCTGCGCGGCAGGAGCCGGCCGCTGGCGGCCTGCGTGTTGCGGCCGGCCGCCGGCGTGCGCGCCGTCGCCTGAGCCTCAGCGCCGTACGGCGACGACCAGCAGCCGCGGCTCGCCGACCGCATAGGGGTTGCCGTCCAGATCGGCCTCCATCGCGGCCACCTCGAAGCCGGCGCCGGCGAGCATCGCCGCGATCTCGCCGCTGGTGAAGATCCAGTGGTCGAGCCGTGCGCTCTGCCGCGCGCCGTCGCGGATGAAGTGGTACTGGCTCTGCAGCCGGCTCTCGGCGACGCGGTAGTCGTGTTCGACCGCCATGACGATGTCGCCGACCGGCGCCCACAGCCGTTCGGCCAGATTGGGCAGCACCGATTCGGCCGCCATCTCGGTGTCGACGACGAAGCGCGCGCCGCTGCGCAGGGCCGTGGCGACGGCGGCGAAAAAGCCGGCGGTCGCACGCCGGTCGAGATAGCCCAGCGCGTTACCGACGCAGAAGGCGGCGTCGAACGCGCCCCGCTCCGGCACCACCGCCGCCATGTCGGCCATGTCGCCTTGCCGCCATTCGCAGCCGGCCGCGCGCGGTGCATCGGCCAGCATCGCCGGCGACGCGTCGACGCCGACCACCCGCAGCCCGGCCCGGGCCAGCCTGGCGGCCAGGCGGCCGTCGCCGCAGGGGACGTCGAGCACGCGCGCGCCGCGGCGCAGCGCCAGGCGGCTGCGCAGATAGCCGGCCTCGGCGGCGAGGACGTCGTCGGTTCGCGCCAGCCGCCAGGCCTCGGCGGCAAGGCCGGTGAAGAATGCGCTGCTGTCGTGCGCCATGCAGGCGTTCTAGCCGCGACCGCGAACCGCGTACAAGGCCATCGCCTTTGCCGGCAGCCTGGGCTATCGAACGGCGGCCGGCCCGACCGGGCCGCAGACCGGGAACCCGCATGACGTCATCCCAGCCAGCCGCAGCAGGCAAGCCGGCGGTCGCGCGGCCGCCCCGCGACGCGGCCGCGTTGGCGATGGGCGTCGCCTTCGCGCTGATGTGGAGCTCGGCCTTCACCTCGGCCAAGATCGCGCTGGCCGACGCCCCGCCGCTGCTGCTGCTGACCGCCCGCTTCCTGCTGTCCGGCCTGATCGCGGTCGCCATCGGCCTCGCGCTCGGCCAGCGGCCGCCGCGCCGGGCGGCGCAATGGGGGCGTCTGGTGCTGCTCGGGCTGTGCCAGAACAGCGTCTATCTGGGCCTGTTCTTCATCGCCATGACCACGATCCCGGCCGGACTGGCCGCGATTATCGCCAGCGCGATGCCGCTGCTGGTGGCCGCCTTCGGGCCGCTGGTCTCGCCGGAACGGATCGGCGCCGGCGGGTTGGCCGGACTGCTGCTCGGCTTCGGCGGCGTGGTCGCGATCATGGCCGACCGGCTCGGCGGCAACGCCGACCCGCTCGGCATCGGCCTGTGCCTGATCGGCGTCACCGCGCTGGCGGCGGCGACGCTGCTGGTGCGCCACGGCAACATGGGTACCGGGCTGTTCATGATGGTCGGGCTGCAGATGCTGGTCGGCGGCGCGGCGCTGGCGCCGTTCGCCTTCGCCGGCGAACGCTTCGACCAGATCGTTCCGACCTGGTCGCTGGCCGCGGCCTTCGCCTATACCACACTGGTGCCCGGCGTGATCGCCACCTGGCTGTGGTTCGCGCTGATCGGGCGGATCGGCGCCGCCCGCGCCAGCGCCTTCCACTTCCTCAATCCCGGCTTCGGCGTCGCCGTCGCCTGGCTGCTGCTGGCCGAGCCGATCGGCCTGATCGACGTGCTCGGGGTCGCCGTGGTCGCAGCCGGCATCCTGCTGGTCCAGCTCAGCCGTGCCGGCGCGGCCGCGCGGCCGCCCGCTCAGGACCAGTAGCCGGCGAAGCCGAGCGCGTCGTGCAGGCGCCGCTCGAACGGCCGGCCGAGGTCCTTCAGGCTGTTCAGCGTCGGGCTGTCCTTGATCGCCTGCCTGGTCAGCGGCATCGCGATGGTCTTTTCCAGGTGATCGATGCCGCGGATCCAGTCGACGGACAGCACCACCACGCGCTCGCCCAGCCAGCCCGCGGTGTCGACCGCCAGATAGCGCACCCGCCACGGCTCGACTCCGACGATCACGTCGTCGACGGTGCCGATGTGGCCGTCGCTGGCGGTGATGTCGTAGCCGCGGATCGCCGCACCGCTGCGCAGGTGCGGGTCGCCGCGCTCCGCCGCCGCGGCGATGTCGGCCTCGAAACTGGACAGCGGCTCGTCGTCGCCGAGCCGCGGCATGGACAGCAGCGGCAGGTAGGGCGGCAGCGCCCGCGTCGTGTCGCGGCTGATGAATGGCGGCAGGCCGCCGTGCCCGTGCCGCTGCGACACCGTCTCGTGCGACGACGCCGACGGCGCGTCCTTGATCTCGTCGCGCGTCAGCCTGACCGGCAGGATCTCCTTGTCGGGATCGGGCGCGCCGATCACGTCGGCATTCAGCAGGACGTCGCGGCCGAAGAACCAGAATCCGCTGTTCGCCACCAGATAGCGAACCGACCAGTCGCTGTCGTCGAAATAGAGGTCCTTGACCGAGCCGAGGTCGCCGTCGGTCGCATGCAGGGCATAGGTCTGCAGATCCGTGAGGGCGTGAAGCATGTTTCCCGTTCCCTTCCGTGGTTGCGACACCAACACACAGATTGGGAGCCGGGTTCCGGATTCCGCCGGGGCGGTGTGTCACAGGCGCGGACCGGGACCCCGGCCCGCGCCTATCGCCGCGGCTACCGCGTCAGCGGCTTGTACTTGATGCGGTGCGGCTGGTCGGCCTCGGCGCCGAGCCGGCGCTTCTTGTCGACCTCGTAGTCCTGGAAGTTGCCCTCGAACCACTCGACATGGCTGTCGCCCTCGAACGCCAGCATGTGGGTGGCGATGCGGTCGAGGAACCAGCGGTCGTGGCTGATCACCACCGCGCAGCCGGCATAGGCCAGCAGGGCCTCCTCCAGCGCGCGCAGGGTGTCGACGTCCAGGTCGTTGGTCGGCTCGTCGAGCAGCAGCAGGTTGGCGCCGGATTTCAGCATCTTGGCCAGGTGTACGCGATTGCGTTCGCCGCCCGACAGCTGGCCGACCCGCTTCTGCTGGTCGGCGCCGCGGAAGTTGAAGCCGCCGACATAGGCCCGGCTCTGCACCGTCTTCTTGCCCAGCTCGATCACGTCGAGGCCGTTGGAGATCTCCTCCCACACGGTCTTGTCGGCGTTGAGGCTGTCGCGGCTCTGGTCGACGAACGCCATCTTCACCGTGTCGCCGACGCGGATCGCGCCGCCGTCCGGCTTGTCCTGGCCGGTGATCATGCGGAACAGCGTGGTCTTGCCGGCGCCGTTCGGGCCGATCACGCCGACGATGCCGCCCGGCGGCAGCTTGAACGACAAATCGTCGATCAGCAGCTTGTCGCCGAACGCCTTGGACAGATGATCGGCCTCGATCACCACCTCGCCCAGCCGCGGGCCCGGCGGAATGGTGATCTGCTGGCGCTCCGGCGCCTGTTCCTGCGCCTGGGCCAGCAGCGATTCATAGGCGGTGATGCGCGCCTTGCTCTTGGCCTGGCGGGCACGCGGCGACTGGCGGATCCAGTCCAGTTCCTCGCTCAGCACCCGCTGGCGCGACTGCTCCTGCTTCTCCTCCTGGGCCAGCCGCTTCTGCTTCTGCTCCAGCCAGCCGGAGTAGTTGCCCTCGTAGGGGATGCCGCGGCCGCGGTCGAGCTCCAGGATCCAGCCGGCGACGTTGTCGAGGAAATAGCGGTCGTGGGTCACCGCCACCACGGTGCCCGGATATTCCTCCAGGTGCCGCTCCAGCCAGGCCACCGATTCGGCGTCGAGGTGGTTGGTCGGCTCGTCGAGCAGCAGCAGGTCGGGCTTCTCCAGCAGCAGCCGGCACAGCGCCACCCGGCGGCGCTCGCCGCCCGACAGGTTGGTCACCGGCGATTCGCCCGGCGGACAGCGCAGCGCGTCCATCGCGATCTCGACCTTGCGGTCCAGGTCCCAGGCGTCGGCCGCGTCGATCTTCTCCTGCAGCTCGGCCTGCTCGGCGATCAGGTCGTTCATCTCGTCGTCGGTCAGCTCCTCGGCGAAGCGCATGCTGACCTCGTTGAAGCGGTCGACCAGCGCCTTCAGCGGCGCCAGCGCGTCCATCACGTTCTCGGCGACGGTCTTGGCCGCGTCGAGCTCGGGCTCCTGCGCCAGATAGCCGACGGTGGCCTGCTTGGCGGCGAAGGCCTCGCCGGTGAAGCCCTTGTCGAGCCCGGCCATGATCTTCAGCAGGGTCGACTTGCCGGCGCCGTTCAGGCCGAGCACGCCGATCTTGGCGCCCGGCAGGAAGCTCAGCCAGATGTCCTTCAGCACCTCCTTGCCGCCCGGGTAGGCCTTGCCCAGGCCTTTCATCACATAGACGTACTGATAGGACGCCACGGCGCACTCCTCTGCGGTTTTTGGGCTTGGGGACGGTTGCGGCGGCTGGGTTCTAGCCCAGGGGCGGCGGTGGCGCAACGTTGCGCCGCGACCGGCGGCGGCCGCATGGAACCGTCGCGCTTACATGGGTATGCGGCGCGGCCGCTACAACATCTTGCCCGGATTCATCAGCCCCTGCGGGTCGATGGCGGCCTTGACCGCACGCAGCAGGTCCAGCGTCTCCGGCGGGTGATAGCGCACCAGCTCGGCCTTCTTCAGCGCGCCGACGCCGTGCTCGGCGCTGAAGCTGCCGCCGAGCCGGTGGACCAGGTCGTGCACCAGTCCGTTGATCCGCTTGGCCTCGGCCAGGAAGGCGGCCAGATCGCCGCCGGCCGGCTGGCTGAGATTGAAGTGGATGTTGCCGTCGCCGAGGTGGCCGAACGGGGTGACGCGCACGCCCGGCAACTCAGCCTCGGCCAGCGCCGTCGCCTCCTGCAGGAAGCGCGGCACCGCCGAGATCGCCACCGAGACATCGTGCTTGATGGTGGCACCGGCCTTGCGCGTCGCCTCCGGGATCGTCTCGCGCAGCCGCCACAGCGCCAGCGCCTGGGCATCGCTGGCCGCGATGGTGCCGTCGAGGATCTCGTCGGCGCCGAAGCCCTGCTCGAACGCGGCCTCGGCCAGGTCGCGCAGGCCGGCCTCGGCGCGCGAGCTGGTCAGCTCGCACAGCACATAGTGGTCGTAGCGCTGCTCCAGCGGGTCGGCGGTGCCGTCGACATGGGCCAGTACCATGTCGATACAGCCGCGCTGGATGTATTCGAAGCTGGTCACGCTCTCGCCGGTGGCCGCGCGCATTCGCGCCAGCAGCGCCAGCGCCGCCTGCGGCGACGGCACCGCCAGCCAGCACACGCACCGGTCCTTCGGCGCCGGGAACAGCTTCAGCACCGCCGCGGTGACGATGCCGAGCGTGCCCTCGGCACCGATGAACAGCTGCTTCAGGTCGTAGCCGGTGTTGTTCTTGCGCAGCCGGTTGAGGCCGTTCCACACCCGGCCGTCGGGCAGCACCACCTCCAGGCCGAGCACGAGGTCGCGGGTGTTGCCGTAGCGCAGCACCTGGGTGCCGCCGGCATTGGTCGACAGGTTGCCGCCGATCTGGCAGCTGCCCTCGGCGCCGAGGCTGAGCGGGAACAGCCGGTCGACCTCGGCCGCGGCCGCCTGCACCGCGACCAGCACGCAGCCGGCCTCGACCACCATGGTGTTGTCCAGCGGGTCGACCGCGCGGATGCGGTTCATCCGCTCCAGCGACAGCACCACCTGGCTGCCGTCGGCGCTGGGCGTCGCCCCGCCGACATAGCCGGTGTTGCCGCCCTGCGGCACGATGCCGATGCCGTGCGCGGCGCACAGCGCCACCGCCCGCGCCACCGCCGCCGTCGAATCGGGGCGCAGCACCAGCGGCGCAGCGCCGTGGAACAGGTCGCGCTCGTCGGTCAGATAGCGCGCGGTCTCAGCCGGCGCATCCAGCCAGCCTTTGGCACCGACGGCATCCTTCAGGGCCCGGATCGCATCGGCAGGGGGTGAAATCGCGTCCATGGCGGCAACATCCGCCGGGAGCCCGGCCGTGGTCAACGCTCGAAGCGGGCGATCAGCTCGACGTGGTGCGACCAGCCGAACTGGTCGACCGGCTGCACTTCGACAAGGCGATAGCCGCCGTCGACCAGCGTGCGGGCGTCGCGGGCGAAGCTGGGCGGATAGCACGAGGCCATCACCACCCGCGCCGGGCCGTAGCTGGCCAGCACGGCGCACTGCCGGGTGGCACCGGCGCGCGGCGGATCGAGCAGCAGCCCGTCCAGCTTCTTCATCTCGTCGCGCTGCAGCGGCCGGATCTCCAGGTCGCGGCGCGCCACCGTCAGCCGCCCGGTAAGCTGGGCGGCACGGGCGGCGGCATCCAGCGCGGCAGCCATTTCCTGCGATCCCTCGTAGGCGACCACCGTCGCGCCGCGAACCAGCGGGAACGCGAAGGTGCCGCAGCCGGCATAGAGATCGGCGACGTGCCCGGCGCCGTCGAGCCAGGCGGTGGCACAAGCCACCATCGCCGCCTCGCCAGCGGCGGTCGCCTGCAGGAAGGCGCCGGGCGGCGGCTGCACCGGCACCCCGCCCATCGCGATCGTCGGCACGCGGCGCAGCGCGACGGGTTCGGCCGGCTCGCGCTCGCGCGGCTGCCAGGCGACGCGGGCGAGGTCGCAACGCTCGGCGAGCTCGGTCAGCGCCATGCGGGCGTCGAGCGACAGCGCCCGCGGACCGACCAGCAGCAGGTCGATGCCGTTGTCGAGCCGGCTGGCCGTCGCGTCGGCAGTCTCGTGCGCGGACAGCACCGCGCGCAGGGCCTCGCGCAGCGGCTGCGCCAGCGCGAACAGCGCCGGGTCGACCTGCGGGCAGACCTGGATGTCGACGAGCCGCTTGCCGCGACGCTGGTGGTAGCCAAGCAGCACGTGCCCGCCGTGCAGCATCAGCGCGGACCAGGACGCGCGCCGCCTTCCGCCGCCGCCGGCGCCGACCGGCGCGGCCACCGGCGCCTCCAGCCCGGCCCGGGCCAGCGCCTCGACGATCGTCTGCCGCCGCCAGTCGGCGATCGGTCCGGGAGCCGCGTGCTGCAGGGCGCAGCCGCCGCAGGCGGCGAAATGCCGGCAGGGTGGCGCCACGCGGTCGGGCGACGGCGCAACGGCCGCGCACAGCTCGGACAGTGCCACGCCGCCGCGCCGCCCGACGAGACGCACGGCGACCCGCTCGCCGGGCAGCGCGAACGGCACGATCAGCGGCGCACCGGCATGGCTCGCCACCCCGTCGCCGAGCGCGCCCAGCCGCTCGACCACGACCTCGACGGTGTCAGCCATCGCCGCGCCGCGCCGCGATCAGGAACTCGCGGTTGCCCTCCGGTCCGGTGATCGGGCTCTCGGCGATATCGATCACCGTCCAGCCCGGCAACCCATCGAACCACGCCCGGATGTCGTCGCACGCCGCCTGGTGCAGCGCGGGATCGCGGACCACCCCGCCCTTGCCCAGCCGGTCGCGGCCGACCTCGAACTGCGGCTTGATCAGCGCCACCGCCCAGCCGCCGGGCCGGACCAATGCCAGCGCCGCCGGCAGCACCGTCTTCAGGCCGATGAAGCTGGCGTCGCACACCACCGCGTCGACCGGCTCCGGCACCTGCGCCGCGGTCAACGTGCGCGCGTTGGTGCGGTCGAGCACCGCCACCCGCGGGTCCGACTGAAGCTTCCAGGCGAGCTGGCCGTGGCCGACATCGACGGCATAGACCCGCGCCGCACCGTGCGACAGCAGTACGTCGGTGAAGCCGCCGGTGGACGCGCCGACGTCGATCGCGACCAGCCCGGCCGGGTCGAGGCGGAAGCGGTCGAGCGCATGGGCGAGCTTCAGCCCGCCGCGCGAGACCCAGGGATGGTCGCGGCCGCGTACCTCCAGCGGCGCCTCGTCCTTCACCGGCTGGCCGGGCTTCTCCACCCGTGCCTCGCCCTGGAACACCTTGCCGGCCATGATCAGGGCCTGGGCCCGGGCGCGGCTCTCGACCAGCCCGCGCTCGACCAGGGCCACGTCGGCGCGACGGCGTCGGGCGGCGGTCATCCGTGGTCGACCCGCGCGAACCAGCGACCGACGCGGTCCGGCTGCGTCTCGCGGTTGAAGCGGTGCAGCAGGATCGCGGCCACCACCGAGAGCCCGGCCGCCAGCCCCAGCCAGACGCCGGTGCCCTCCAGCCCGAGGCCGAAGGCGAGCAGCGCCGAAGCCGGCATGCCGACCAGCCAGTAGCCGATGCCGGCCACCACCATCGGCACCCGTGTGTCCTTGAGGCCGCGCAGCACGTGCTGGCCGATCACCTGGGCACCGTCGAACACCTGGAACAGGGCGGCGATGGCGAAGAAGCCGACCGCCAGCGCGATCACGTCGGCGTTGGCCGGATCGGCACGGTCGAGATAGGCGCCGGCGAGGATCTCCGGGATGGCGAGGAACAGGATCGCCATCGCCGCCATGAAGCCGCAGGCGACGCCATAGGCGACGAAGCCGGCGCGGCGCAGGCCGGCGCGATCGTGCCTGCCGGCCGCGTGGCCGACCCGGATCACCGCCGCCTGGGCGACGCCCAGCGGCACCATGAAGCTGATCGCGGCGCACTGGATCGCGATCTGGTGGGCGGCGATGGCATCGTCGCCGATGATCCCCATGAAGTAGACCGCGGCCGAGAACATCAGCGCTTCCATCAGGATCGAGCCGCCGATCGGCAGGCCGACGGCGAACACCTGGCGCAGCCGGACCATGTCGGCCTTCCACCAGCGCACCAGGATGCCGTAGCGGCGGAAGCCGCGGTCGCGGACGACATAGAGCAGCAGCCCGCCGAACATCAGCCACTCCGTGATCACGGTGCTGACGCCGGCGCCGACCAGGCCGAGGTCGGGCAGGCCGAACTCGCCGAACATCAGCCCGTAATTGAGCAGGCCGTTGAGCGGGATGCTGACCGCCATCGCCACCAGCGCCGGCGTCGGCCGGTTCAGCGCGGCGCAGAAGCAGCGCAGGACGACATAGCCCAGCGCCGGCGGCAGCGCCGCCAGCAGCGCCACCATGTAGGGCTGGCCCAGCGCGACAATGACCGGATCCTGGCCGAGCAGGCGGGCGATCGGCCCGAACCAGGCCAGGATCAGCCAGACCGGCAGACAGACGATCAGCGCGGCATAGAGGCCCTGGCGGGTGTAGCGGCGCACGTCCCGCCGCCGGTTGGCGCCGAGCGCCTGGGCGGCGAGCGGCGCCACCGCCGAGCAGACGCCGAGCCCGAGCAGGAAGAAGGCGTAGAAGGTGTGGCCGGTCAGCGCGCCGGCGGCGAGCTCGTCCTTGCCGAGCCAGCCCATCATCACGACATCGGTGGTCTGGATCGCGATCTGCGACAGCTGGGTCAGCACCAGCGGCACGGCAAGCCACACCGTTGCCCGCAGCTCGACGAGCCACGGCGAACGCGCAGGCATCTGGGCCCGGCCAACGGCCGGCCGCACGGTGGTCTCTGGTGTGGGCATGGCTCCGCACTATGCCTACTTTGCGGGCAGGGTGGAATCGGATTCTCCCGCCGCCGCTGCGCCGTGATACGGGTCGTGCGCCGCCCCCTTCCGGCGACGCGATCGCGGCAGCGACGGAGCCCGAATGCCATGAACGAAAAGTCCCCGCAGGACACCCCCGCCGACGACCCCTATCTCTGGCTCGAGGAGATCGAGGGCGCGCGGGCGCTGGAGTGGGTGCGCGCCCGCAATGCGGAGAGCCTGAAGGTCCTGGAGGGCGATCCGCGCTTTGCCCCCATCCATGCCGACGCCCGCGCCATCCATACCGCCGACGACCGCATCCCCTACGGCCAGCCCCGTGCCGGCACGGTGCACGGGTTCTGGCGCGACCGCGACCACGTGCGCGGGCTGCTGCGGCGGACCAGCCTGGCCAGCTACCGCGCGCCGAAGACCGCATGGGAGGTGGTGCTCGACCTCGACGCGCTCGCCGTGGCCGAGGGCGAGAACTGGGTCTATGCCGGACGGGCGTTCCTGCCGCCGGACCGGTCGCGCTGCCTCGTCTTCCTGTCCCGTGGCGGCGGCGACGCCGTGGTGATGCGCGAGTTCGACTTGGCGACCAAGGCTTTCGTCGACGACGGTTTCGCGCTGCCCGAGGCGAAGCAGAGCGCCGCATGGCTCGATCCCGACACCCTGCTGGTGCAGACCGGCAACGGCGGCGGACCGCTCAACACGGCGGGGTATCCGCGCACGGTGCGGCTGTGGCGGCGCGGCACGCCGATCGCGGATGCGCCGCTGGTCTACGAGGCGCCCGAGACCGACGCCCTGCTCGGCAGCCATGTCGAGCACCGCCCCGACGGCACCCATGCCTTCATCCTGCGCCGGCCGGACTTCTTTCACGAACAGGTCTTCCTCGTCGACCGCGACGGGCAGGCGACCCCCTGCCCCTGCCGGACGACATCGACTTCCGCGGGGTCTTCGCCGGCCGGCTGCTGGCGCTGCTGCGGTCGCCCTGGGCCGTCGACGGCGCGCACTTGCCGGCCGGCGCGGCGATCTCGCTCGACATCGCCGCGACGGTGGCTGCAACGGCGCCGCGGGCCGTGCGGCTGATCGCGACGCCGCCGCCGCGCGGCGCCATCCAGGGGATGGCGACCACCCGCGACCGTGTGCTCGTGCAGGTGCTCGACCTGGTCAAGAGCCGCATCGCGGTGGCGCAGCCGGACGGCGACGGCTGGCGGTTGCAGCCGCTGGGACTGCCGGAGCATGGCAGCGTCGCCGTGGTCGGCGCCGACGACCACACCGACACCGCGCTGCTGAACTACGAGGATTTCCTGACGCCGACGACGCTGTACCTGGCCGACGGGGCGGCGGCACCGGCGCCGATCAAGCGGCTGCCGGCCCACATCGACGCCGAGCCCTATGTCAGCGAGCAGAGGATCGCGACGAGCGCGGACGGCACCGAGGTGCCATACTTCCTGCTGCGCGCCAGGGACGCCCGGCCGGACGGGGACGTGCCGACCATCCTCTACGGCTACGGCGGCTTCGAAGTCTCGCTGACGCCGGGCTATGTCGGCCCGGACCGGAAGGCGTGGCTGGAGCGCGGCGGCGCCTATGCCATCGCCAACATCCGCGGCGGCGGCGAATTCGGACCCGCGTGGCACGACGCCGCGCTGAAGGCCAACCGCCAGCGCGCCTTCGACGACTTCTATGCCGTTGCCGAGCACCTGGTCGCCAGCGGGTTGACGCGGCCGCGGCGGCTCGGCATCTACGGCGGCTCCAACGGCGGGCTGCTGGTCGGCGCCGCGGTGACGCAGCGGCCGGCGCTGTTCGGCGCCGCAGTATGCGCGGTGCCGCTGCTCGACATGCTGCGCTACCACAAGCTGTTGGCCGGCGCCTCGTGGATCGGCGAATACGGCGACCCCGACATTCCCGAGGAGCGCGCGTTCATCGCCCGCTACTCGCCCTATCAGAACGTCCCGGTCGACGGACCGATGCCGAAGCTGTTCTTCTGGACCTCGACCCGCGACGACCGCGTGCACCCCGGCCACGCCCGCAAGATGGCCGCCAAGCTGCTAGAGCAGGGCCGCGACGTGCTCTATTACGAGAATACCGAGGGCGGCCACAGCGCCGCCGCCGACCTGCTCCAGCTGGCCCGCCGCGACGCGCTGTCGACCGTGTTCTTTCTCAGGGCGCTGGCGGACCGGGCGGAATAGGGCGCGGATCGAACCCCACGGTCCTTCCCGTCATTGCGAGCCGCCGCAGGCGGCGCGGCAATCCGGAAGGATGGCGCCACAGCGGAGACGCCCGGTGGATTGCCGCGTCGGCGCGCTCCTCGCAATGATGGAAGAAGGGACGAGCAGGGCGCTCACGCCCGCGCCGGGCGTTCCGCCGTCGCCTCGTCGCGGCCCAGGGCCGACAGCGCCGTGGCGACGATGGCCGGCGCGTCGAGGCCGGCCTCGGCGAGCTGGTCGGCCGGCTTGCCGTGGTCGACGAGGCGGTCCGGCAGGGTCATCGGCCGGAACCTGAGGCCGCGGTCGAACCGGCCGGCCCGGGCCAGGTGGTGGGCGACGATGGCGCCGAAGCCGCCGGCCGCACCTTCCTCCACCGTCACCAGCACGTCGTGCTCGGCCGCCAGCCGGTCGACCAGCGCACCGTCCAGCGGCTTGGCGAAACGCGCGTCGGCCACCGTGGGCTTCAGGCCGTGCTGGGCGAGGCCGTCGGCCGCCTCCAGGCAGCGGGCGAGGCAGGTTCCGTAGCTGAGCAGGGCGACGCCGGCGCCCTCGCGCACCACCCGTCCCCTGCCGATCTCCAGCACGCCGCCGAGGTCGGGCATGTCCACGCCGACGCCTTCGCCGCGCGGGAAGCGCACCGCGCTCGGCCGGTCGTCGATCGCGATCATGGTCGCGACCATGTGCTTCAGCTCGGCCTCGTCCGCCGCGGCCATCAGCACGAAATCGGGCAGGCAGCCGAGATAGGCGATGTCGTAGGCGCCGCAGTGGGTGGCGCCGTCGGCGCCGACCAGGCCGGCGCGGTCGATGGCGAAGCGCACCGGCAGACGCTGGATCGCCACGTCGTGGACGATCTGGTCGTAGGCGCGCTGCAGGAAGGTGGAATAGATCGCCACCACCGGCTTCAGCCCGGCGCAGGCGAGGCCGGCGGCGAAGGTCACCGCATGCTGCTCGGCAATCCCGACGTCGAAGGTGCGCTTCGGGAAGCGCTCGGCGAACAGATTGAGGCCGGTGCCCGACGGCATCGCCGCGGTGACGGCAACGATGGATTCGTCCCGTTCGGCCTGGGCGATCAGCTCGCGGGCGAAGACGGAGGTGTAGCTCGGCGCGTTCGGCTTGGCCTTGACCTGGGCGCCGGTGACCACGTCGAAACGGGCGACGCCGTGATACTTGTCGTCGCTTTCCTCCGCCGGGGCATAGCCCTTGCCCTTCTGGGTGACGACATGCACCAGCACCGGTCGGCGTTGAGCCGACTCTTTCAGATTTCCGAACACCGACAGCAGGTGGTCGAGGTCGTGCCCGTCGACCGGGCCGATGTAGTAGAAGCCCAGTTCCTCGAACAGGGTGCCGCCGGCGATGAAGCCGCGGGCGAACTCCTCCGCCCGCGCCGCCGCTTTCTCGAACGGCTCCGGGAAGCGCCGCGCCATGCGCTTGGCGATGTCGCGAAGCGTGCGATACGGGTTCGACGAGATCAGCCGCGACAGATAGCTGCTCATCGCGCCGACCGGCGGGGCGATCGACATGTCGTTGTCGTTCAGCACCACGATCAGCCCGGTGTCGAGCGCGCCGGCGTTGTTCATCGCCTCATAGGCCATGCCGGCGCTCATCGCGCCGTCGCCGATCACCGCGATCACCCGGTTGCGCCCGCCGCGCAGGTCGCGGGCGACGGCAAAACCGAGGCCGGCCGAGATCTAGGTCGAGCTGTGGGCGGCGCCGAAGGGGTCGTAGGGGCTTTCCGTCCGCCGGGTGAAGCCGGACAGCCCGCCGCCCTGGCGCAGGGTGCGGATGCGGTCGCGCCGCCCGGTCAGGATCTTGTGCGGATAGGCCTGGTGGCCGACGTCCCAGATCAGGGTGTCGTCGGGCGTGTCGAACACATAGTGCAACGCGACGGTCAGCTCGACCACGCCGAGGCCGGCACCGAGATGACCGCCGGTGTGGGAGACGGCGTCGATGGTCTCCGCCCGCAGCTCGTCGGCCAGCTGGCGCAGGTCCTCCGGCCCCAGCCGGCGCAGGTCGGCCGGCAGCTTCACCGTGTCGAGCAGTGGCGTGCGGCTGGCCCGCCGTGTCATCGCAATGCCCCTCTTCCCGGCCCTAGTGGTCGCGCGTTACCGCGAAACGGGCGGCGTCGCGCAGCAGGTCGGCGCGCGGCCCGAATGCGGCCAGCGCATCGCAGGCCTGGCCGACCAGACGCTGCGCCTCGACGCGCGCGCCGTCAACGCCAAGCCGTGTGACGAATGTGGCCTTGGCGCGGTCGAAGTCGAGGCCGGCACCCTTGCCGGTCCGCGTCGTGTCGCCGGTGGCGTCGAGCAGGTCGTCGGCGACCTGGAACGCCCGGCCCAGCGCCGCGGCATAGGCGACGACCGCCGCGCGCCCGGCCGGCTCCGCCCGGCCGAGGATCGCGCCGGCTTCGCAGGCGAAGCCGATCAGCGCACCGGTCTTGCGCGCCTGCAGGTCGCTGAGCTCGTCGAGATCCAGCGCCGCGCCTTCGGCAGCCAGGTCGATCATCTGGCCGCCGACCATGCCGAGCGGCCCGACCGCCGCGGCGAGTGTCGCCACCAGGTCGGCGCGCACCGAAGGGTCCGCCACCGGCGCCGGCGCGGCCAGCAGCGCGAAGGCCTGGGTCAGCAAGGCGTCGCCGGCCAGGATCGCCGTCGCCTCGTCGAAGGCGACGTGGCAACTCGGCCGGCCGCGGCGCAGCGCCGCGTCGTCCATTGCCGGCAGGTCGTCATGCACCAGCGAGTAGCAGTGCACCATCTCGACCGCCGCGGCGGTGCGCAGGGCAGCGGCCGGATCGGCGCCGAACAGGCGGCCGGTCTCCAGCACCAGGAAGGGCCGCAGCCGCTTGCCGCCTGCCATGGCGGCGTAGCGCATCGCCGCGAACAGGCGGCCGATGCGCCCGTCCCCCGCCGGCAGGCAGCGCTCCAGTTCGCCCTCGACCTCCGTCGCGGCGCCGGCCAGTGCCGCCTGGAATGCCGCCAAGTGCGTCAGCCCAGGTCCGCCGGTTCCGCCCGGGCGCTGCCGTCGGCGGCTAGGCTGATCCGCTCCACCTTCGCCTCCGCCTCGCGCAGCTTAGCCTCGCAATGGCGCTTCAGCAGCACGCCGCGCTCATAGGCGCCGATCGACTCGTCGAGCGACCCCTCGCCGGCCTCCAGCCGCTTCACCACTGCCTCCAGCGCGGCAAGCGCGTCCTCGAACGACATCGCGGCGATGTCCGCCGGCAGGGCGTCGCGGTCGGCGTTGTCAGCCATGGGCTTCCTCTCGGTCGTCGTGGCGGGCCTCGGCGGCGGCCATCAGCCGCTCGACGTGGCAGGCGGCCGAATCGGCGAGGGCGGCCAACTCATAGCCGCCTTCCAGCAGCGAGACCACCCGGCCGCCGCAGCTTTCGTCCGCCGCCGCGCACAGCGCGTCGGTGACCCAGCCGAAGTCGTCGCTTTCCAGCCGCAGGCCGGCCAGCGGATCGGCCCGATGCGCGTCGAAGCCGGCCGAGATCAGCACCAGATCGGGGCCGAAGCGGCTCAGCGCCGGCAGGATGCGGCGGTCGAACGCCCGCTTGACGGCGTCGCCGCCGGCACCGGCCGGCAGCGGCGCGTTGACGACGTTGCCGACCCCGGTTTCCTCCTCGGCCCCCGTGCCCGGATACAGCGGCCACTGGTGGGTGGAGGCGTAGAACAGGTGGCGGTCGTCCTGGAACATCGCCTGGGTGCCGTTGCCGTGATGGACGTCGAAGTCGATCACCGCGACCCGGTCGAGGCCGTGCACGGTCCTTGCATGCAGCGCACCGATGGCGACCGAATTGAACAGGCAGAAGCCCATCGGCCGGGCCGGCTCGGCATGATGGCCCGGCGGACGCACGGCGCAGAACGCATTGTCGGCCTCGCCGGCCACGACGGCGTCGATCGCGGCACAGACGGCGCCGGCGGCACGCAACGCGGCCTCGCCGCTGCCGGGCGAGACCACGGTGTCGGCATCGAGCGCCGCCAGGTCGTCGGTCGGCAGCGCCGCCAGCAGCGCATCGACGAAGGCGCGCGGATGGGCCAGGGCGACATCGTCCAGATCCGCCACCGGCGCCTCGCGCCGGTCGAGCCCGTCGAAGCCCGCGCCGGCCAGCGCCCCCAGCACCGCGCGCAGCCGATCGGGCCGCTCGACATGGTGCCCGCCGGTGTCGTGCGCCAGGCAGGCGGAATGGCTGTAGAGCAATGTCGGCATGGCCGCTATCCTATGCGCCCTCCCCTTCCAGTGGCGACAAAAAACCCTGATCTGGTCCCCAAGGCATGATATGTCGTGCCGGCAACCGGAGAGCGAGACCTTGGACGTGACAATCGCGCGGGTTCCCGATATCGGCTTTGCGCGACGGCTCGTGCTGGCCGCCTGCGCGGCGGCCGCTGTCGGCCTTTCCGGCGCCGGCCCCGCGACCGCCCAGGGCCCCGCCCTGGTGGTCACCGATCCGGTGGTGCAGCAGGAGATGGCGCAGACCACGCCGGTGCTTGGCCGCCTGGTCTCCCGCCAGATCAGCGAGATCGCGGCACGCGTGGCCGGCCCGGTCGACGAGGTCGTCGTCGACGTCGGCAGCCGCGTGCAGACCGGCGATGCGCTGGTCACGCTGAACACCGGCCGGCTCGGCCTCGCGCTCGACCTGGCCGCGGCCGACGTCGCCGACCACGAGGCCTCGCTCAGTGCGGCGCGGTCGGAACAGAACCGCGCCCAGCAGGACCTGAACCGGCTGGCCAACCTGCGCAACTCCGCCGCCTTCAACCAGGCGTCCTACGACACCCAGGCGATGGTCGCGGCGGCGGCCGAGGCCGCGGTGCGCCGGGCCCAGGCCCTGCTCGACCGCGCCAACGCCAGCCTGGAGCAGGCGACCCTGGATTTCGGCGACGCCACCATCACCGCGCCGTTCCCCGGCGTGGTGGCGGAACGCTTCGTCGCCGCCGGCGACTATGTCAGCGTCGGCCAGAGCGTGCTGCGGCTGGTCAACGACCGCGAGCTCGAACTCGAGGCCGACGTGCCGACCGAGCGGCTGACCGGCCTCGGCCTGGGCACCGAGGTCAGCTTCACCCTGGACGACGGCACGCGCCACAGCGCGGTGGTGCGCGCCGTCGTGCCGGAGGAAAACCCGCTGACCCGCACCCGCCGGGTGCGCTTCGCACCCACGTTCGGCGAGGTGGTCAAGCCGCTGGCGGCCAACCAGAGTGCTACCGTCTATGTGCCGCAGGGCCCGCAGGAGATGGTGGTCACCGTGGCCAAGGACGCGGTGATCGCCGGGCCCAGCGGCACCATCGTCTATGTCGTCCTGGACGGCACCGCCCAGTTGCGCCCCGTGCAGCTCGGCAGCGCGATCGGCGACCGCTTCCAGGTGCTGGCCGGGCTCGCCGTCGGCGACCAGGCCGTGGTGCGCGGCAACGAGCGGCTGCAGCCGGGCCAGCCGGTGATGGCGGCCGGCGGCCCGCCGCCGGGCGCGATGCCCGAAGGCGGCGCGCCGGGAGGCGAAGGCGCACCGGCGGGCGGCGACGATGCGCCGCCGGCGGAGGGCGGGCCGCCAGTTGAGGGCGAGCCGCCCTCCGACGGCGCCTGATCGCGCGCCGGGGCCCGCGGCCATGAACCTGATCCACGTCTCCATCGCCCGGCCGATCGCCGTGATCGCAGCGGTGCTGATGGTGCTGCTGTTCGGCTACATGGGCCTGGTCACCATTCCGATCCAGCTTGCGCCGGACGTGCGCGAGCCGGTGATCACGGTCACCACCTTCTGGCCCGGCGCCGCACCGGCCGAGGTCGAGCGCGAGATCGTCAACAAGCAGGAGGAGGCGCTGAAGGGCGTCGAGGGCCTGCAGCGGATGCTGAGCTCGTCGCGCAGCAGCCAGGCCGAGATCACGCTGGAATTCGCCATCGGCCAGGACATGGACCGGGCGCTGCTGCTGGTCTCCAACCGGCTGGACCGGGTCACCGGCTATCCCGACGAGGCGTCCGAGCCCACGCTGGCGACCTCCGGCGCCAACGACAACGCCATCGCCTGGTTCGTGCTCAACCGGCTGCCGGGTAACGAGCAGCCGATGCACACCTACGGCGATCTGGTCGACGACGTCATCGCCGACCGGCTGCTGCGCATCGACGGCGTCGCCACGGTGAATGCCTATGGCGGCACCGAGCGCGAGATGCAGGTGATCGTCGATCCGATCCGTCTGTCGCAATACCGGCTGACGGTAAGCCAGGTCGCCGCAGCGCTGCGCGCCGCCAACGCCTCGATCTCCGCCGGCGACGTCGACGAGGGCAAGCGCAGCTACACCGTGCGCACCGAGGGCTCGCTCAGCGACCCGGATCAGGTCCGCGCGGTGCTGGTGCGCAGCGAGGAGGACGCGGTCGGCGGCATCGGCCGCGTCACCATCGGCGACATCGCCGAGGTGCGCTTCGCCTACAAGGACCCGGACGCGCTGATCAGCTATTTCGGCGAGCCGGCGATCGCCATGAACACGGTGCGCGATTCCGGCGCCAACGTGATCGAGACGATGGAGGAGGTGCGCGCCGTCGTCGCGGAGCTGAACCAGACGGTGCTGCCCGGCGAAGGCCTGCAGCTGACCCAGGTCTACGACGAGACGGTCTACATCGATTCGGCGATCGAGCTGGTCAACCAGAACATCGTCTACGGCGGCCTGCTCGCCGCCGGCATCCTGCTGCTGTTCCTGCGCTCGTGGCGGGCCACGCTGGTGGTCTCGCTGTCGATTCCGGTGTCGGTGATCGGCTCGTTCGTCGCGATGGCGGTGCTGGGCCGCACGTTGAACGTGATCTCGCTGGCCGGCATCGCCTTTGCCGTCGGCATGGTGGTCGACGCCGCCATCGTGGTGCTGGAAAACATCTACCGCCTGCGCCAGGAGGGGCTGTCGCGGTCGGAGGCGGCCTACAAGGGCGCCGCCCAGGTCTGGGGCGCCGTGCTGGTCTCCGCACTGACCACGGTGATGGTGTTCATCCCGATCCTCAGCATGGAGCTTGAGGTCGGCCAGCTGTTCCGCGACATCGCGGTCGCCATCTCGGTGTCGGTGCTGCTGTCGCTGCTGGTGTCGATCACCGTGATCCCGGCGCTGGCCAACAAGCTGCTGACCCACGCGCCGACCGACGACGAGATCATGCGGCTGCCGATCGTCGACGACTTCGGCCGCGGCTTCGTGCGTCTGACCACCGGATTCGCGCGCAGCGTGGTCAAGTCGAAGATGCTGGCGCTGGTCTCGGTCGGCGCAATCGTCGCCGGCGCCTGCGCTTTCGTCTACCTGCTGCGCTCGGACCTCGACTATCTGCCGACCGGCAACCAGAACTTCGTGTTCGGGATCGTGCTGCCGCCGCCCGGCTACAATTTGGAGACCAACGCCGCGATCACGCGTCGGGTCGAGGATGCCACCCGTCCGCTCTGGCGCACCGTCAGCGGGCCGGAGGAGACGGATGAAGGCGTTCCGAAATTCGACGGCTTCTTCACCGTCGCACTGAAATCGCAGGCCTTCATCGGCGGCGCCGCGGTCGAGCTCGACCGGGCCGGCGAGCTGATTCCGCCGATGCAGGGCGCGGTGTTCGCCGAGCCGGGCACCTTCGGCTTCTTCTTCCAACCGTCGCTGTTCGGCCGCGGGCTCGGCGGCGGCCGCAGCATCGACCTCGACATCTCCGGCAACGAGCTGGAGACGATCATCGGCGTGGCGCAGCGTGCCTTCGGCGCCACCATGGGCGTGCTGCCGTTCACCGAAGGCAACCAGACCCGCCCGCTGCCCGACCTGACCCTCGGCGCGCCGGAAGTGCGCCTCTATCCGGACCGCCTGCGGCTGGCCGACAACGGCGTCTCCGCGGTCGAACTGGGCCAGACCGTCGACGCCTTCAACGACGGGCTGCGCGCCGACGAGATCACCGTCGGCAGCGACCGGATCGACCTGACGCTGAAGGGCGCCATCGGCGAGGCGGAAAGCACCCAGGACATCGGCGCGCTGCCGCTGGTGACCGCGTCCGGCGACATCGTGCCGGTGGGCTCGGTCGCCGACGTGGTGCTGACCGCCGGCCCGACCGAGATCCGCCACCTGGAGCAGAGCCGGACGATCACGCTGCAGATCACCCCGTCGCCCGACATGCCGCTGGAGACCGCCATCGACCTGCTGAACGAGCAGGTCGTCGGCGGCGTCGAGGGCCAGGGCGTGCCGCCGGAGATCAAGTTCTCCCTGTCCGGCACCGCCGACAAGCTGGCGCAAACCTGGGACGCCATGGTGCTCGACCTGCTGATCGCGGTGGTGATCGTCTATCTGGTGATGGCGGTGCTGTTCGAGAGCTTCGTCTATCCGCTGATCATCATGCTGTCGGTGCCGATCGCGGCGGCGGGCGGGCTGCTGGGCCTGCAGGTGCTGAACATCTATCAGGACCAGAAGCTGGACATGCTGACCATGCTCGGCTTCGTCATCCTGATCGGCATCGTCGTCAACAACGCGATCCTGCTGGTGCACCAGACCCTGTACAACATCCGCACCGAGGGCATGTCGCCAGAGGCGGCGATCGCCCACGCCACCCGCAACCGCATCCGCCCGATCTTCATGTCGACCCTGACCAGCGTGTTCGGCATGCTGCCGCTGGTGCTGTTCCCCGGCGCCGGCTCCGAGCTCTATCGCGGGCTGGGCTCCGTCGTGGTCGGCGGGCTGACGCTGTCGGCCGTGCTGACCCTCGCCATCGTGCCGCCGCTGATGTCGCTGTTCGTCGCCACCATCGAGGGGCGCGGCCGCAGCGACGCCCAGCCGACCGGCCGCAGCGAAGCGCCCAGACCCGGCAAGAGCGAGGTCGCTGCGGCCGCGGAGTGAGCTACTGCCGCATGATCGGCTGCTGCATGATGTAGGCGCAGGCGCTCTGGTCGCCGAAAATGCAGGCGCTGTTGGCCTGCATCAGGCCGACGAAATACTGGCACTGGCCCGGGTCGCCGCCATAGCAGTTGCCGCCGAGGTTCGCCATCGCGCAGGCCAGCGGGAAGCCGTAATACTGGCAGTTGAACTGGAAGTAGCTCAGGCAGATCTCCGGACGCGCGGTGGCCTGGCATTCGGCCTCCATGCGGTCGGCACTTATGCTACCGGACTCGTTGTCGTCCGGGATGCCGTTCCCGTTCGCATCGTCGTCGTCGTCATCATCGGAGTCGTCGTCATTGTTGCCGTCGTCGCCGTCGCCGTCGCCGTCGGCGACATGCCAAAGCGTCGCCTGCTGCGCCAATGCCGGCGCCGTCAGGCCGACGAGCGCGACCAATGCCGCGACGAAGAGATTGCGGGTCATCGCGCCGCGATGCCCCCGCCTCATATCGAAATCGATCACGGTATTCTCCTGTTCCCCGACAGTGGCCGGGATGTGGTGACGCCATCCTATTGCGGCTGTGAGCCGCCGCACAGCACCTGCGCGCCTGCCGTTTCGCCCCGACGCGGCGGACGTGGCGCGTCTGCCGCGCTGCCCCGCAACCGCATGCCGGCGGGCGGTGCGCGCCATCCGGCCGCAAGGCGGCAAGGCGGCCGAGCCCGAGGTCGCCTCCATAGCGCCGCGAGCGGCCAAATCGATGTGGCACTGCCGGCCATTGCCGACTAACGTCGGGTGCTGAGGCTGTCTACGAGGCTCCGAACCGGGCATGGAATCCTGGCGCCGCGCGCCCAATACGTTCGCCATCCTGCTGTCGCCCGCGACCGTCTGGCTCGCGCTGTTTTTTCTCGTTCCCCTGTCGCTGGTCTGGGTGCTGAGCTTCGGCCGCCAGGTCGACCTGACCAATGTCGAGATCGACTGGACCTTCGGCCAGTATCTGCGGGTCTTCGAGCCGGAGTACCTGCAGATCTTCGTTCGCTCGCTGTGGATGGCGGCGCTCACCACGCTGATCTGCCTGGTGGTCGGGCTGCCGGTTGCGCTGGGCGTCAGCTTCGCGCCGCCGCGGGCCAAGGCGTTCCTGCTGCTGCTGCTGATCCTGCCGTTCTGGACCAACCTGCTGATCCACACTATGCCCTGATCGCGGTGTTCCGCAGCCAGGGCCAGGTCAATTTCGGGCTGGAATGGCTGTGGACGCAGGGCGACGGGCTGCTCGCCTGGATCGGCCTCGGCGACATGGCGCTGCTCGGCGAGGAATTCGAGCCGCTGAACATGCTGTACAACCGCGTCGGCGTGCTGATCGGCCTGGTCTATGTCCACTTCCCGTTCATGGTGCTGCCGCTCTATGCCGCCGTCGAACGCCTCGACCGCAGCTATCTCGAGGCCAGCCTGGACCTGGGCGCCGGCCAGTTGCGCACCTTCTTCGCGGTGGTGGTGCCGCTGGCGATGCCGGGCATCATCTCCGGTGTGATCCTGGTGCTGATCCCGGCGCTCGGCTCGTTCCTGACGCCGGAGCTGCTGGGCGGCACCGAGGACGCGATGATCGCCAACGTCATCGAGCGCCAGTTCGGCGCTGCCAACAACTGGCCGTTCGGCGCGGCGCTGTCGTTCGTGCTGCTCTATGCCACCTTCGGCGCACTGGCGCTGCGCAGCCTCGCCGCCGGCCGCAAGGGCTCCGATTTCTGATGGCGGCCGCGGCACAGCGCCGGCGGCGCGGCGGCAGGGCCCCGGCCGGACCGCTCGACTATTCGCGCAAGCTGTGGATCCGGCTGATCATCGGCTTCGTGCTGCTGTTCCTCTACCTGCCCATCGTCACGCTGATCGTGTTCAGCTTCAACGACAGCCGGCGCAACATCGTCTGGCAGGGCTTCACCTTCGACTACTACGAGAAGGCGGCGCGCAACGCCGGCCTGATCGAGGCATTCTTCAACTCGATGACCATCGCCGTGGTCGCGACGCTGATATCCACGATCCTCGGCGGGATGGTCGCGCTCGGCCTGTATCGCTTCCGCTTCGTCGGCAAGCCGGTGTTCGAGGGGCTGAGCGCGCTGCCCATCGTCATCCCCGAGATCTGCATGGGCGTGTCGCTGATGGTGTTCTTCAGCCGCATCGGCTGGTTCGACTATGCCCGCGAGGCGCCGTGGCCGATCAACCTGACCGCCATCACCGCGGCGCATATCGCCTTCTGCTTCCCGTTCGTCACCGTGGTGGTGCGGGCAAGGCTGGCCGGCTTCGACCGCAGCCTGGCGGAGGCGGCACGCGACCTGGGCGCCAGCGAATGGCAGATCGTACGCGACATCATGCTGCCGCACATGAAGGTCGGGCTGATCGCCGGCGCGCTGCTGGCCTTCACGCTGTCGCTGGACGACTTCGTCATCACCTTCTTCAGCGCCGGCCCCGACACGCCGACCTTCCCGATCAAGATCTTCTCGATGGTCCGCTTCAGCGTGACGCCCGAGGTCAACGCCGCCTCGACCGTGCTGATCGTGATGACCATCGTCATCACCGTCATCGCCCTGCGGCTGCAGTCGCCGGTGCGTTCAGGACATTGAGGGAGCCCGCCTTGGCCGATCCTGTCTATTCGACCCCGCCGCCGATCATCGCCATCGAGCAGGTGCGCAAGACCTACGGCGAAACCGTCGTTGCCGTCGACGACGTCGACCTCGACATCGCCCGCAACGAGTTCTTCGCGCTGCTCGGCCCGTCCGGCTGCGGCAAGACCACGCTCTTGCGCATGCTCGCCGGCTTCGAGACGCCGACCGGCGGCCGCATCGTGATCGACGGCCAGGACATGGCACGGATCGCGCCCAACCGCCGGCCGGTCAACATGGTGTTCCAGTCCTACGCGGTGTTCCCGCACATGTCGGTGGCGCAGAACGTCGGCTACGGGCTGAAGGTCTCGGGCGTGCCGGCGGACCAGCGCCGCAAGCGCGTCGCGGCGGCGCTGGAGATGGTCAAGCTGTCCGGCTACGAGAACCGCCGTCCCGACAAGCTGTCGGGCGGCCAGCGCCAGCGCGTGGCCCTGGCGCGCGCATTGGTCAAGCAGCCGAAGGTGCTGCTGCTGGACGAGCCGCTGTCCGCGCTGGACAAGAAGCTGCGCGAGGAGATGCAGTTCGAGCTGAAGCGGCTGCAGCACGAGGTCGGCATCACCTTCATCATCGTCACCCACGACCAGGAGGAGGCGATGAGCATGGCGACCCGCATCGGCGTGATGAATGCCGGCCGCATCGTCCAGATTGGCCCGCCCGACGAGATCTACGAGCGGCCGAACAGCCGGTTCGTGGCCGACTTCATCGGCTCGGTGAACCTGTTCGAGGGCCGGGTCGCCGGGCGCGCCGACGGCCTGATCCGGATCGAGAGCGAAGAGCTGCAGGCGCCGATCGCCGCCGCGGCGGCCGCGCCGGGCACCGACCGGGTCGGCGTCGGCGACCGGATCTGGGTGGCGATCAGGCCGGAACGGCTCGAACTGGCCAATGGCGGCTCCCACGACTGCAACTATCTCGACGCCCGGCTCAGCGCCACCGCCTATCAGGGCGAGAACTCGATCTGCCAGCTGACGCTGGACACCGGCCACTCGATCAAGCTGCTCGCCACCAACTCCGGCGACCAGGCCCAGGCCAAGCTGCTGACCCCCGGGTCCCAAATCGGCGTGACTTGGTCGCCCGACAGCGTCATCCTGTTGACCGAGTAACCCCCGTTCGCCGCTGAGGATCCCCGATGCCGGACGCGCCGCCCGCCGCAGCAGGCTTCGTCATGCCGCCGGAATGGGCCGACCACGACCGCTGCTGGATGGCCTGGCCGGTCGGTGCGGGCAACTGGGGCGCGCGCCTGGAGGCGGCGCGCGACGCCTACGCCGAGGTGGCGCGGACGATCGCGCGCTACGAGCCGGTGACCATGCTGGCCGCCCCGGCCGAGCTGGCCGACGTTTCGCTGCGCTGCGGCGACACGGTCGAGACCATGATGACCGACTATGGCGAGCCCTGGCTGCGCGACTTCGGCCCGACGTTCCTGGTCGGACCCGACGGCGCGCTCGGCGCGGTCGACTGGATGTTCAACGGCTGGGGCGGGCGCGTGGCGGAGACGGCCGCCGACAAGGCGGCGGCGCGCCTGGTCATGGAACGAACCGGCGCCGCCCGCTTCGCCGCGCCGATCGTGCTGGAAGGTGGCGCCATTCACGTCAACGGCGCCGGCACGCTGCTGACCAGCGAATCCGTCGTGCTCAACCCGAACCGCAATCCAGGGCTGGACGCGGCGGGCGCTGCGGCGGTGTTCCGGGCCTATCTGGGGATCGACGAGGTGCTGTGGCTGGGCGCCGGCTATGAACAGGACGTCACGGACGGGCATGTCGACAATCTGGCATGCTTCGCCGGTGAGAATCGCATCCTGGCCATCGACTGCGACGACGCCGACGATCCGAACTTCGCGGTGTTCCGGGACAACCTGGCCCGGCTGCGCGGTGCGACCGACACTTCGGGCCGCGTCTTCGACGTGGTCACGCTGCCGCAGCCCGCGCGCCGGGAGCACAATGGTCAACGGATGATTCTGTCCTATCTCAACTTCTATCTTGCCGGTGCCGGGGACACCAAGGCCGTCATCATGCCAGCGTTCGACGACCCGATGGACGACGAAGCCAACGACATCGTTGCGGCCGCCTTCCCCGACCGGATGGTGGAGCAGATTCCCGCGCTGGACATCGTCGCCGGCGGCGGCGGCATCCATTGCATCACGCAGCAGCAGCCGCGGGTGACGGCGGCCGACGCGGCGGGCACGACCGACGACGAGGACCGGAAGGGGTGATTCGGGGCCGCACAAGCCGCCGCGTGCTTGCCGCGCTGGCCTCGCTGGCCCTGTACGCCGGTCCGGCGCATGCCGACCGCGACACCGAGCAGCTGATCGAGGGGGCGCGCGAGGCCGGCCAGTGGTCGGTGGTCGCCCTGCTCTACGGCAAGCTGATCGATGCCGCGATCGACGCCGGCGAGACCACCGGCGGCCCGATCGCAGGCCTGTACCGCGAGCGTGCCGAGGCCTATCGGATGAGCGGGGACCTGCGCTCCGCCTTTGCCGACTGCGAGTCTGCCATCGGCGCCGCGCCGCGCCTGCCCGCCGGATTCGACTGCCGCGGCCAGATCGCGCTGATGTTCGGCGACATCGACGGCGCCCTTGCCGACCTCGACCACGCGCTGGCCATCGATCCCGGCTACGCCGCCGCCTACAGCCACCGCGGCATCGCGCTGATGCAGATCGGCGAGTGGGAGGAGGCGCTCGGCGACCTCACCAAGGCCATCGACCTGGGCGAGACGTCGGCGCCGGTGTTCGCCGACCGCTGCGCCTGCCACTACAACATGGGCCACCTGCCCGAGGCCGAGGACGACTGCCTCCGCGCCATCGCCGAGGACCCGGACTACGGCTGGTCCTACAACAACTATGCGCTGCTGCAATGGCAGGGCAACGACCTGGAAGGCGCGCTGGAGTCGCTGAACCGCGCCATCGACCGGCTGCCGGACGAGCGCGTGCCGCTGCGCAACCGCGCCGGCATCTTCTACGAGCGCGGCGCCTACGATCTCGCCATCGCCGACCAGACCGCCCTGCTGCAGCAGGACCCCGACGACGCGTTGACCCTGGACAATCGCGGCATGGCCCATGCCGGCAACGGCGACTATTCGCTGGCCATCGCCGACCATAGGGAAAGCCTGCAGCTCGCACCCGACGACGCCTTCACCCTCGGCAACCTCGGCTATGCCCTGATCGTCACCGGCCGGCTGGAGGAAGGCGAGGCAATGGTGGAAGAGGCGATCGCCGCCACCCACGGCGACCCCTGGGCCTATGGCCTGCTCGGCAAGGCCTATCTGAAGGCGGGCGAGTACGGCGATTCGGTCGCGGCATTCCAGCGTGGCTGGGACGCGAATGGCGATCCGTCGCTGGAGAGCGGCATGACCGTGCCGCTGGCGCTGCTGGGCGACCGCGAGGCGGTCGAGCGGCTGGCGGAGGACATCGTCCGCGTCAATCCCTACAGCCAGATCGCCCGCCAGGACCTGGCCGAGGCCTTCTACCTGCTCGGCGACGCCGACACCGCGCTGCGCCACGTCAACGCCGCGCTGGCAACCGCCGACGGCGTGGCGGAGACCTATCACCTGGCGGGCGTCATCCTGATCGCGCTCGGCCGGGCCGACGCCGCGCGCGCAGACCTGGACCGTGCCATCGCCGCCGGCGGAACCAGCCAGATCCGCGCCTACTACCGCCGGCTCGCCGCGCATGGCTATCCGGTCGGGCCCGACGGCAACGTGCGCGACGCCGCCTTCGACGCGGCGCTGGACGCCTGCATCGCGGACCGCTGCTCGCTCTACGAAGGCTGACCCGCATTTCCATCCCGCCGGTGTGAACCGCGCGAGGTTTCGCCGCGACTTCCTCATGGGACAATGGGGAGGGCGCCATGGCGCGGACCGTCGCAAGCGACACCATCGTATCGGGGTTCGTCCCGGACCTGTCGGCCCTGCTCGATCTCACCGGCCCGCCGCCGCCGGCCGCCGACGCGATCGGCGGCACCTTCTTCGGCGGCACCGGCGACGATATCATCCACGGCGGCGAGTTCGGCGACCTGATTGTCGGCAACGCCACGCCGAACCCGTTCATCGCCGATGCCGATACGCTCCATGGCGAGGGCGGCTGGGACACGATCCTCGGCATGGGCGGCGACGACTCGCTGTTCGGCGGCGACGGCGACGACCTGCTCGACGGCGGCCGCGGCAACGACCTGCTCGACGGCGGCGCCGGCAACGACACGCTCTATGGCGACCGCGGCGCCGACCTGATGCTGGGTGGCGGCGGCGACGATGGTATCGGCGGCGGTGCCGGTGCGGATTCGATCGACGGCGGCGCCGGCGACGACCATATCTGGGGCGACGACCGCGTGTTCGCGCCGCAACCGACGTCGCGCACCGAATCCTTCGACGACTCCATCGCGGGCGGCGACGGCAACGACGTGATCTACGGCATGAGCGGCGACGACACCGTCAGCGGCGGAGCCGGCGCGGACACTGCCCATGGCGACGAGGGCGACGATCTGCTGCACGGCGACGGCGGCAACGACCGCCTGTTCGGTGATGGCGGCAACGACCAGCTCTGGGGCGGCGACGGCGACGACGTCCTCGACGGCGGCGACGGCTTCGACGCCCTGCACGGCGGCGCCGGCAACGACTGGCTGAACGGCTCCTATGGCATCGACCTGCTCTATGGCGACGCCGGCGCCGACCATTTCGTGCCGGGCGAGGACGGCATCGCCGACCTGGTGATGGACTACAGCCATGCCGCCGGCGATCTGGCGGTCGGCCATCACTACGAGGTGATCGACGGCACCACCCATGTGCTCGCCGCCGACGGCACCGCCCTGCTGCTGCTGGTCGGTTATGACGCCGACGCCAGCGGAATTCTCCTGCTGCCCGCCTGACCGCACATTCAATCGGGGACAAGCCATGACCGACTACATCTACGGTGGGACCGGCAACGACGTGATCCACGGCGACAACGGCGACAACTGGATCTTCGGCAACGGCACGCCGAACCCGTTCGTCCCGGACAACGACACGCTGTACGGGCGAGGGCGGCTCCGACCTGCTCGACGGCGCCGCGGGCGACGACAAGCTCTATGGCGGCACCGGCATCGACCATCTCTACGGCAAGGACGGAAACGACCTGCTCGACGGCGGCGACGACGACGACGGGCTGTACGGCGGCGACGGGTCCGACATTCTCCTCGGCGGCAACGGCGACGACTTCATGCTTGGCGGCAACGGCGTCGATATCATCGACGGTGGCACCGGCAACGACGTCGCCGATGGCGGAGGCGGCAACGACGCCATCCACGGCGGCGCCGGCGACGACGACATCTATGGCGGGTTCGGCGCCGACACGCTGCTGGGCGGCGACGGTGACGACGACATCCTCGGCGACACCGGCAACGGCACCTATGTCACTCGCGTCAACAACGCCGACTATATCGACGGCGGTGCCGGCGACGATCACATTAGCGCCGACGACGGCAACGACGTGGTCTTCGGCGGCAGCGGCAACGACACGATCTGGGGCAGCTACGACGACGACACGCTGCACGGCGACGCCGGCGACGACTACATCCATGGCGGCGACGATCAGGACACGCCGGCGACGCCGGCGCCGACCAGCTGCATGGCGGCGCCGGCGACGACATCATCTATGGCGGCGACGGCGACGACACAATCGACGGCTACACCGGCACCAACACGCTGTGGGGCGGCCCCGGCGCCGACCATTTCGACGGTTGGCTGGACGCCAAGCCCGACATCATCAAGGACTATTCCTTTGCCGAGGGCGACACGGTGATCGGCACCTCCTACGAGGTGATCGGCGACCACACCTATGTCTACCACAACGGCCTGACCCTGTTCGTGCTGGCCGACTACGACGCCTACAGCGACGGCATCGCCCTTACCGGATACTGACGCCTCGACGCGAAGCCCTGCCGCACACTCCATCGGGGACCAGCCATGCCCAACTACATCTACGGCGCCACCGGCAACGACGTGATTCACGGCACGGCGTCCGACGACTGGATCTTCGGCAACGGCACACCGAACCCGTTCGTCCCCGACAACGACACGCTCTACGGCGAGGGCGGTTCCGACCTGCTCGACGGCGCCGCGGGCGACGACAAGCTCTATGGCGGCATCGGCAACGACAGTCTCTACGGCAAGGACGGCAACGACCTGCTTGACGGCGGCGACGACGACGACGAGCTGTACGGCGGCACCGGAGCCGACACACTCCTCGGCGGCACCGGAGTCGACACAATCTTCGGCGGCAGCGGCGCGGATAGCATCGACGGCGGCGCCGGCAACGACTACGCCTATGGCGACTTCGGCGACGACGTCATCCAAGGCGGCGCCGGCGACGACTACCTCGTCGGCGGCTTCGGCGCAGATTCGCTGCTGGCGGCGACGGCGACGACAATATTCGGGCGAAGCCCCCAGCGCGTTTGCCACCCGCACCAACAATGCCGACTTCATCGACGGCGGCGCCGGCGACGATCTCATTGTCGCCTACTTTGGCGACGACGTGGTCTTCGGCGGCAACGGCAACGACGTCATCCTTGGCGGCCCTGACAACGACACGCTGCACGGCGACGCCGGCGACGACTGGATTTTGGGCGGCGACGATCAGGACACGCTCTATGGCGATAACGGCGCCGATCAGCTGCTTGGCGAAGCCGGCGACGACGTCATCGAAGGTGGTGCCGGCGACGACATAATCAAAGGCGGCGACGGCGACGACACCATCGACGGCTACACCGGCACCAACACGCTGTGGGGCGGCGCCGGCGCCGACCGGTTCGAGGGCTATCTCGACGCCAACCCCGATGTCATCAAGGACTATTCCTTTGCCGCGGGCGACACGGTGGCCGGCACCTCCTACGAGGTGATCGGCAACCACACCTATGTCTACCACGCCGGCCAGACCCTGTTCGTGCTGGCCGACTATGACGCCTACAGCGACGGCATCGCCCTGACAGGATACTGACTGAACGACGTCGACGCGTCGTGCACGGGCTGCCGGCAGATCATGTTGCGAAGTGAACCGCCGGCAGGGCGGCGGCGACCACTGTACAACGCAACCCGGAGCAGCGGGCAACCAAATGGCCAGAGCCGTCATCGACCCGATCCTGTCCGCCGACCTGGGTGCACTCCACGGCAGCGGCATCGGCCGCAACCCGCCGGCGCGCGAGCCCAATGCATTTGGCGGCACCTTCTTCGGCAGCTGGGGCAACGACGTGATCCACGGCGGCCCGTTCGACGACCTCATCGTCGGCAACGGCTCCGCCAACCCGTTCGTCGCCGATGCCGATACGCTCTACGGCGAAGAAGGCTGGGACACGATCCTCGGCGGATATGGCGACGACCTGCTCTACGGCGGAAACGGCGACGACCTGCTCCATGCCGACGCCGGCGACGACACCGTCTATGGCGGCGCGGGTAACGACACCATCGAAGCGGGCACCGGTACCGATTTCCTCGACGGCGGCGACGATGACGACCTGATCGCCGCCGGTGCCGGCAACGACACGGCCTATGGCGGCGACGGCGACGACACCATTGCCGGCGGCTCGGGCGCGGATACCATTCTGGGCGGCAACGGTAACGACGACCTGCTGGGGGAGACGCGCGGCTTCGTGCTCAGCTTCCCGTCCGTCGCGCAACTTGGCGACTTCATCGATGGCGGCGCCGGCGACGATCTGATCGACGGCGGCCATGGCGACGACGTGCTCTACGGCGGCAGCGGCGACGACACCATCGACGGCGACTTCGGCAACGATTCGATCCACGGCGACGATGGGCAGGACATCCTGACCGGCGGCAGCGGCAACGACGTCATTCACGGCGATGCCGGCAGCGACACGATCGGCGGCGGCGACGGCACCGACACGCTCTACGGCGGCTCCGGCGACGACTGGCTGCTCGGCGCGAATGGCGCCGACCTGCTCGTCGGTGGCAGCGGCGCGGATCGCTTCCTGGCCGGGGCCGACGGCATCGCCGACGTGGTCGCAGACTACGTCCATGGCGAGGGCGATGCGGTGCAGGGCGACCACACAACGGTGATCGGCAACGACACGCATGTCTATGCCGCCGACAACACGCTGCTGTTCATCCTTGCCGACTACGACGCCGACGTCGGCGGCATCGCCCTCATCCCGCTCTGACGCGCCGATTGAACCGCGCGGACGGCTGGCGCGACCAAGCATCGACGCCGACCCGATGGAGAGGACAGAATGCTGCGCACCGCGACGATCCAGACAACCGTGACCGCTCCTTCGCTGCGGCCGGGCCTCGACACCATCGGCGACATCCTGGTGCAGCCGAAGGTGATCGAGGGCGGCGCCGGCGCCGACGACATTCTCGGCGGCGCGTTCGGCGACCATCTCTACGGCAACGGCGGCGACGACGTGATCAAGGGCCTCGGCGGCGACGACTACCTTTCCGGCGGCAGCGGCCACGACCTGCTGTTCGGCGGCCTGGGCGACGACATGATGCTGGGCGGCGTCGGCAACGACGTACTGCTCGGCGAGGAGGGCGACGACTTCCTGTCCACCGGCGACGGCGACGACTGGGGCCTCGGCGGCGCCGGCGACGACATCATCCAGGGCGGGGCGGGCAACGACTACCTGGTCGGCGACGACGGCGACGACGCGATCTGGGGCGGCAGCGGCAACGACCAGCTGCTCGGCGGCAACGGCAACGACGAACTGCACGGCGGCGACGGCAGCGACGCGATCTACTGCCATGGCGGCAACGATGTCGCCTATGGCGATGCGGGCGACGACCTGCTGGTCGGCGGCAGCGGCTGGAACACGCTCTACGGCGGCAGCGGCGCCGACACCTTCCTGGAGGGCACCGGCTACGGCCTGGCGGACTCGATCATGGACTACTGCGCGGCCGACGGCGACCGGGTGACCGGCGACAGCTTCACGGTGGTCGGCGGCGACACCTGGGTCTATTCGGGCCAGACGCTGGTGTTCGTGCTGGAGGGCTATGACGCCGGCGCCGACGGCATCAACTGGTACTGCTGATCGGCCGGACCGGCACCCGGCTGCGGACCGCTGCGCGGCAGCGTCGGCAGCCGGCGGCTCGCCATTCGGAACAAATCATGAATTCTGGCTTGCTGCACTCCACTAAGGTTGTTATCATGGCGGATAAATACTCGTCATGGTTGCCGGAGAGCGGAAAATCGCCTTGCCGCACATGAACCCTCTTTCGCGGCCGCGATGCGGAGGAACCGGCCGGCTACTCGCCGGGAAGAGACCTGAGACGATTTCCATTGCACGTGCATCGTGTAAATTGTGCAAACCTGGGTTCGATCAATTCGTCGGAGAGGGACCGCCCCATGAGTTTCACGATGAGCTGGGTGGCATTCAAGGGCATGAGCGCAGACGACGCCTGCGCGGCGTTCGGCGCCGAGCGCACCGGCGAGATGGCGCCGGCCGAGTCGGCCGACCTGATGGGGCTGGAGCTGCCCGGCTGGTACCTGATCCTGGTCGACGACCGCGGCGCCTACGACCTCGCCGCGCACGATTTCGCGCAGAGCCAGACATTGCCTACGGAGTTGCTGGAATTCCACATCGTCGAGAACGCCGGTCACGCCCGGCTCGAGAGCTATGCATCGGGCGAGCAGCGCTGGAGCATCTGGTACGACAGCAACCAGAAACCGGCACTGCAGCTTCAGGGCGACCTGCCGCCGGAGCTGGCCGAGGTGCGGGCGCGGTTGGAAGCGCGACGCCAGCGCGAGGCGCCGAAAAGCAAGAGTGGCGCCTATGACAGCGACCTGCCCGCCGAGATCGGCAAGGCGTTGACCGGGTTTCGCCACGACGATGTCGACGACAGCACGATGGCAGAGGTACTGCGCATGCTGTCGCAAGCCGGGCCCACCGAAGCGGCGGACGACGCGTCGGAAGGCGCGCCGTCGTCGGCAGGCGCGACCGCAGCCGGCCAAACGCAGCCGGCCGCTCCACGTCCGTCGCAGCCGCCCGCGCCGTCTCCTGCCGTCGCCGGACGGGCACGACCATGGTGGAAGTTCTGGTAGGCCGCCGGCGCCGCGGCGTCCGCGGCGCACCGAGCGCTGGCAGCGGCGACGCCGTCGGGTGACTCCGGGCGTTTCCGACGCGCCGCTCCGTGCCCTCGCCCCGCTTTCGGGGTGAACCGATGCCGCCGCCGTCGCGACCCACCCTCAGCACCGAGGACAGCAGAGGGAGGTTGCGGCAATGGCGACCCGCACCGAACGCACCCAGGCGCAGCTGCGCATCGACGACACGGACACGATGGAGCCCGCGGCCAAGACCGCCGGCGGCGACCCGCGCGCCAGTGCCGAGCTTGCCGACCCGCGCACCGCCGCCGACGGCACGTCGGATGCGCGCGGCGGCGCCATCGGCACCGGCCTGGAAGTCGACTTCGCCGCCCTCCTCCGCACCCATTATTTCGGCGAGCCGGCCGAAGCTCCGGAGACGCTGCCGCCGCCGATCAACGGCGGCGGCAGCTACGTGGCGGCCGCAACCGACACCGGCCCGCTGGTGCTGACGCCAATGACGCTCTATGGCAGCGACGGCGACGACGTCATCCACGGCAGCGACTACGGTGAGACCATTCTCGGCAACGGCACCGACGGCTGGGATGCGCTGGCGCTCGACGACGACGTGCTCTACGGCCACGGCGGCGACGACATCCTGATCGGCGGATTCGGCGACGACAACCTGGACGGCGGCGACGGCAACGACCAGCTCTATGGCGGATGGGGCGACGACGTGCTGCACGGCGGCGCCGGCCACGACACCCTGGACGGCGGCGGCGGTAACGACACCCTGTACAACGACGGCGGTTTCTCCACGCTGCTGGGCGGCATGGGTGCCGATGCACTCTACGGCAGCGACGACGCCGAACGATTTCAGGGCGGCGACCATGACGATGTGATCGACGCGGCCGGCGGCAACGACGTCATCTGGGGCGACGACTATTACAGCGGCGCCGTGCCGGGCGACGACACCATTTTCGGCGGCGGCGGCGACGACATCATCGACGCCCACATGGGCAACGACACCGCCGACGGCGGCGCCGGCGACGACACCCTGTTCGGCGGCCCCGGCGCCGACATTCTGCTCGGCGGCGACGACGACGACATCCTGGTCGACGCCTGGTCGACCCCCGGCCTCGACAGCGGCAACGACATCCTCGACGGCGGCGCCGGCAACGACATCCTGGTCGGCCGCGGCGGCGCCAACCTGATGACCGGCGGCGACGGCGCCGACACCTTCCTGGCCTCGATCGAGCTGACCGGTGGCGGACCGTTCGCGCTCAACGCCGATTTCTCGTTCAACACGATCGCCGACTACAATGCGGCCGACGGCGATGTGGTGCAGGGTTTCAGCGCCATCAGCGTCGGCACGGCGACCCACGTCCTGTCGGACACCAACCAGCTGCTGTTCGTGCTGACCGGCCACGACCTCGCCACCGACGGCCTGAACCTGATCTGGACCTGACCGCGGGCGCGCGGCCGTGATAGCGTCGTCGGGGCGTCGGCCGCGCCGGCGCCGTGTGCGGACATGCGCGGGATCGGATCCGGATGGCGGCGACCAATCATTTTCTCGACGGTTCGGACCGCTACGCCCGGCACCGGCCGACCTATCCGCCGGCGCTGGCCGAGGCGCTGGCCGCCCTGGCGCCGCGGCGGACTCTGGCGCTCGACGTCGGTTGCGGCACCGGCCAGCTCTCCGTGCTGCTCGGCGACTGCTTCGACGCAGTGCTGGCCACCGACGCCAGCGCCGAGCAGATCGCCCACGCCAGCCCGCATCCGCATGTCCGCTATCGGCAGGCCCCGGCCGAGCAGGCCTGCGCCGACGCCGGCTCGGTCGACCTGGTCGTCGCCGCCCAGGCCGCGCACTGGTTCGACCTGCCGGCCTTCTACGCCGCGGCGCAGGCGATGGCCGCGCCAGGGGCGGTCATCGCGCTGGTCACCTACGGCGTGCTGCACATCGACGACGCAGGCGTCGAGGCGCGGTTCCGGCAGTTCTACTGGCACGAGATCGCGCCCTACTGGCCGCCGGAGCGCAGGCATGTCGAGCGGCGCTATGCCGATATGCCGTTCCCGTTCGCGGAACTGGAGTTTCCCGACACCGCGATCGTGCGCGACTGGTCCTGCGACGACCTGCTCGGTTATGTCGACACCTGGTCGGCCAGCCGCCAGGCGCGCAAGGCCGGCCACGACGCGCTGATCGCCGGATTCGCGACGGACCTGCGCGCGGCCTGGGGCGACCCGGCGCTTCTGCGCCGCATCGTCTGGCCGCTCGCCGGCCGAATCGGTCAGCTGCGCGCGGCCTGACCGCGCCGCCGGCGCATCCGGCGCAACGACGCCCCCCAGTTGAACCGAAGCCCGACGCGGTGCGACTGCCCTTCAGGCATTGTCGAAGGGAGCACAGTCATGGGATTCGCGCGCGCGACAGACACCGACCTGCGGGTTGAGGTCGTCGACCTCAAGCTCAGCGGCACGCTGTACGGCAGCCCCGGCTCCGACGACATCCACGGCTTTCCCGGCGACGACGTGATCTGGGGCGACGGCAACCGCGCCACGACCGGGACCAGCCTGACCGCGCCCGGCTACGCCGACGATATCCTGCACGGCGGCGACGGCAACGACACGATCTTCGGCGAACAGGGCGACGATCGCATCTATGGCGAAGCCGGCCGCGACGAACTGTGGGGCGGCGCCGGCAACGACACGCTGGACGGCGGCGCCGGCTATGACGACCTGCATGGCGGTGCCGGCGACGATACGCTGTTCGCCGGGGCGGGCGGCGCCAACCTGCACGGCGAAAGCGGCAACGACAGCCTGATCGGCAGCGATGTCGACGACTGGATGAGCGGCGGCAACGGCAGCGACTGGATGCAGGGCGGGGCCGGCAACGACTACATGCTCGGCGAAGACGTCACCGACCTGGTCGCCGGCGACGACATCCTGTTCGGCGGCGCTGGCGACGATACCGCCACCGGGCTCGGCGGCGACGACACGCTCTATGGCGAGGCCGACGACGATCGCCTGTCTGGCGGCACCGGCGACGATGTGGTCGACGGCGGCAACGGCAACGACATCCTGTTCGGCGGCTACGACACCGGCATGATCCACCCGCTGCCCGGCCAGGTCGACGCCGGCGAGGGCGCACTGGCCGGCGAGGACGGCAACGACGTGCTGAACGGCGGCGCCGGCAACGACATCCTGGTCGGCGGCGGCGGCGCCAACGTGCTGACCGGCGGGTCCGGCGCCGACTATTTCGTGATTGACGACCTGCCCAATCCCTCGGTCGCGCCGCCGCACCTGCTGGTCAACGTGGTGACCGACTACAATGCCGCGGAAGGCGACGTGGTCGAGGGCTTCTCGGCCGAGACGGTCGGCAACGACACCCATGTCTACGACGACGCCAACACACTGCTGTTCGTCCTGCAGAACCACGACCTGCAGACCGACGGCATCGCCCTGTTCTGGCTGTGATCGTTCCCGCGCATCGGCCCGCTGCCAGCGGGCCCGCGCTGTGCTAGCCTCGGTCACGGCACCGCGCCGCGTCCGGCGCGGGCAACCGGGGAGGATCGCGGATGGCCGACACGCTGCTGTTCGGCATCACCGAAAGCGGGGTCACCCACACCAGTGCGGATGCGCCGCTGGACCTCGACACCAAGTTCCGCATGGTCAGGCAGGCCGGCGTCTACGACTATTTCGACAAGACGCCGCCGGCCGACCAGGAGGGCGCCTATCGCGCCGCCAGCGAGAAATACGAGCTGCCGATCCTGGCCGGCGGCTGGTTCTACCGGCTGGGCCGGGACGAGGCGCTGCTGGAAAGCAACCTGCGGCTCGGCGCCCGCCTGGGCAGCCGCGTCCACAACACCCAGATCATGATGGACCACGCCACCGAGAACCGGCTGGTCACCGACCGGGAGGTTGCCGAGACCTCTCTGCGTGCCTATGACGTCGGCGCGGCCTGCGGCTGCATGCCGACCTTCGAAGTGCATGTGAACATGTGGTCCGAGGACTTCCGGCGGGTGGCGCAGGTGGCGGACCTGGTCGAGGCCCGCGGCGTCCCGTTCCGCATGACGCTGGACCACAGCCACGTCATCTTCAAGATCGACAACCCGCGCGAGCAGCAGGTGTTCGGCATCGACCGTGCCATTGCGGCGGGCGAACTGGTGCTGGACCCCTACGACCCCGCCGGCGTGACCAACCTGTGGATCGGGCGCGGCTTCGTCGGTCATGTCCACGCCCGCGCGGTCGTGCCGAACAACCCGCGCAACGTCTGGGCCAGCCACCCGGGCCTGGACTCCCTGCCGTCGTCGCTGCATCCGCAGGACCTGACCGGCCGCGGCATCCAGTATCCGTTCATCGCGCCGCAGCCGGGCCAGTGGCACAGCCCGTGGGACGAGGCCGCGCTGGAGCCGTGGAAGGAGGTCTTGCGTCGGCTGATGGCCTGGCACGCCGCCAGCGACGACAGCGCGCTGACGACGGTCTCCACCGAGTTCATCCCCGGCATCGACTATGGCGCCGGCGCGCACTATTCGATCTTCGAGAACTCGGTCGCCTGCGCGCGCTGGCTGCGGCAGACCTGGGACGCGGCGCGCGGGAGCCGGGACGCAGCGCGCAGCGCCGCGGAATAGGCGGCCAGACCCGCGCGACCTGACTCACGACGATGGAATCCTGGCTGGCCGACATCGAAGCGATGCTGCGCGGCCTCGGCCTGCCCGGGCTGTTCGCCGGCGTCTTCATCGAGTCCTTCGGCATGCCGGTGCCGGGCGAGACCATGATCATCCTGTTCTCCGCCTTCGCCGCCACCGGCCAGATCAACATCGTCGCGGTGGCGCTGACCGCGTTCGTCGCCGCGGTGCTCGGCGACAACCTCGGCTATGCCATCGGCCGTTTCGGCGGGCGGCCGCTGATCGTGCGCCACGGCGCCCGCTTCGGCATCACCCACGCCCGGATGGACAAGGTCGAGGCGATCATCCAGCGCCGCGGCCCGATCATCGTGGCGTTCGCCCGCTTCGTGGTGCTGCTGCGCCAGCTGAACGGCCTGGCGGCCGGCGCCGCCGGCATGCACTGGCTGGCATTCCTGATCGCCAACGTGATCGGCGCGGCGCTATGGGTGGGCACGTGGTCGACGCTGGCCTATGAGTTCGGCAGCGAACTGCACGTGATCCCTTATCTGCTGCGCCACCTCGGCTGGGTGGCCGCGATCGGCGTACCGCTGCTGCTGCTCGCCATCGCCGGCGGCTGGTGGTGGTTCCGCCGTCGCCGGCGGCGCCGGTCGAACGGTCCGCCGGCGGACTGACCGGTGCCGGCCTACTCGTCGCCGTCGAGATAGTGGCCCTTGCCGAGTCGGCCGTCGGCGAAGTCGAACACCAGCGGCACGCCGGTGGGGATCTCCACCGTGGGGATCGCGGCGGTATCGTATTCGCCCAGCACCACCAGCAGCGCGCGCACGGTGTTGCCGTGCGCCGCAACCAGCACGTTCTTGCCGGCCTCGACCTCCGGCCGGATGTGGCTGTCCCAATAGGGCGTCACCCGCGCGACCACGTCCTCCAGGCTTTCGCCGCCCGGCGGCCGGGTCGAATAGCTGCGCCGCCACAGCCGCACCTGCTCGTCGCCGAACTTCTGTGCCGTCTCGGCCTTGTTGAGACCGACCAGGTCGCCATAGTCGCGCTCGCGCAGATCGTCGTGCTTGACCAGCTTCCAGCCGTCGGGCCCATGTAGGTGGGCGTTGGCCGGGCCGCTGGCCGCCAGCGCGATCTCCGCGGTGCGGATCGCGCGCTTCAGCGTCGAGGTGAACACCACGTCGAAGCGGATGTCGTGCATGCGCTCGCCGCCGACCCGCGCCTCGTCCTCGCCCAGCGGGCTCAGGTCGACGTCGTGCCATCCGGTGAAGCGGTTCTCCAGGTTCCACTGGCTCTGGCCGTGGCGCAGCAGGACGAGTCGGCTCATGGGCGGTCTCCGGGGCGAAAGCGACGGGCGCCCGCCTTATAGCAGATCGAGGCGGTGCTTCGAGCCCCCAACGCCGGCAAAATTCGGCCTCGACCGGCGGATCATCCTGGCTATGATCGCGCCGCCCGCCGCAGCCGATCAGGCCGCCCAGCACCAGGAGACGCCCCCATGGCCGCCACCCGCAGCGAAACCGACAGCCTCGGCGCGATCGACGTGCCGGCCGACCGCTACTGGGGCGCCCAGACCCAGCGCTCGCTGGAGAATTTCCGCATCGGCGGCGAACGCATGCCGGCGGCGCTGATCCGTGCGCTCGGCATCCAGAAGAAGGCCTCGGCGCTGGCCAACATGGAACTCGGCGTGCTGGACAGAGCGCTGGGCGACGCCATCGTCAAGGCGGCCGACGAGGTCATCGACGGCACGCTGGCCGACCACTTCCCGCTGGTGGTGTGGCAGACCGGTTCCGGCACCCAGACCAACATGAACGCCAACGAGGTGATCGCCAACCGCGCGATCGCGATCCTCGGCGGCGCGGTCGGCTCGAAGAAGCCGGTGCATCCGAACGACCACGTCAACATGGGCCAGTCGTCGAACGACACTTTCCCGGCCGCGATGCACATCGCCGCCGCCGAGCGCACGGTGCGCGACCTGATTCCTGCCCTGACCCACCTGCACCAGGCGCTGGCCGCCAAGGCGGAGGCGTTCCGCGACATCATCAAGATCGGCCGCACCCACACCCAGGACGCGACGCCGCTGACCCTGGGCCAGGAGTTCGGCGGCTATGCCAAGCAGGTCGAATACGGCATCGCCCGCATCCAGGCGACGCTGCCGCGCATTCTGCAGCTGGCGCAAGGCGGCACCGCGGTCGGCACCGGGCTCAACGCCATGAAGGGCTTCGCCGAGCTGTTCGCCGCCAAGGCCGCCCAGTTGACCGGCATCGATTTCGTCACCGCCGAGAACAAGTTCGAGGCGCTGGCCGCTCACGACGCGCTGGTCGAGCTGAGCGGCGCGCTGAACGTGGTCGCGGTATCGGCGATGAAGATCGCCAACGACATCCGCTTCCTCGGCTCCGGCCCGCGCTGCGGCCTGGGCGAATTGATCCTGCCGGCAAACGAGCCCGGCTCGTCGATCATGCCGGGCAAGGTCAACCCGACCCAGTGCGAGGCGATCACCATGGTCGCCGCCCAGGTGATGGGCAACCACGTCGCCGTGACCGTCGCAGGCTCCAACGGGCACTTCGAGCTCAACGTGTTCAAGCCGGTGATCATCTACAACGTGCTGCAGTCGATCCGGCTGCTCGGCGACGCCGCGGTCAGCTTCGCCGACAACTGCGTGGTCGGCATCGAGGCCAACCGCGACCGCATCGACACGCTGCTGCACGAAAGCCTGATGCTGGTCACCGCGCTGAACCCGCATATCGGCTACGACAATGCGGCCAAGGTGGCGAAGACGGCCTATGCCCAGAACAAGACCCTGAAGCAGGTGGCGGTCGAGATGGGGCTGCTGACGGCCGAGCAGTTCGACCAATGGGTGCGGCCCGAGGCGATGATCGGCCCGCGCGACTGAAGCGCGGGCGGCCGACGTGGCGGCGGACGGCGAGCCGAGCGCCGTCGTCAAGCGTTCCGTCCGCATCGCCGGCCACCCCACCAGCGTGTCGCTGGAAGCGCCGTTCTGGGACGAATTGCGCCGCATCGCCGCCGCGCGCGGCCTGACCCTGAATGGCCTGGTCACCGCGGTCGACGCCGCCCGCAGCCAAGCCAACCTGTCGAGCGCGCTAAGGCTGCTGGTGGTTGCCGACCTGAAGCGGCGCGCGGGGCTGTAGCGCGCCCGATCCGCCCATTCGAAAAAAATCGTTAGGGCCATTGAACCCGATGCGCCGTCACGGCGACTTACCGGGCAACGAGGCGCGCCTAGCGCGTGGAACCGGAAAGGAACCAAGCGATGACGACCTCCCGCATGCTCGCCGCCGTCGCGCTCGCCGCCGCTTTCGGCGCTGCGACCGTGGCCCACGCCGACAACCAGCCGCAGCGCTTCGGCGCCGCCCAGGACCTGCAGATCGGCCCCGCCGTTCCCGGCGTGGTGCTGCCGCAGTTGACCTGCATGATGGGCAGCGGCGACGTACTCGCCGACGTGCTGATCCGCAACAACGGCAGCCAGGCCATCGCGCCGGGCACCCAGATCGTCTGGCACACCAACGGCGGTCACAGCGGCATGGCCAATACCGGGCTGCCGGGGCTCGCCCCGGGTGCCGTGATCCACGCCGGCGCGGCGCCCTACCCGTTCACCTGCGCCGCGTCGATCCAGTAACGCGCGACGCCAGATCGAATGCGCGGCCCCGGTTGCGGTGACCTGGTGCCGTGTCGGACCGCCTGCCGGCCAGTGCTCCCACCACCCTGGAGCCGGCGGCGGCCCCGTCAGCGCCGGGACGGATCGGCCCCACCACGCGATCCGTCCCGGCGGCCTGACATTCCATTCACGGCGCCACCGCCAGAGCGGCGCTGACAGCCGCCGTCAGAACACGTCCTCGATCAGCTCCTGCGCCTGGTCGACGGCCTCGCCGGCCCCCTCGATCACTTCGTCGGTCGCCTGATCGGCCGCGCCGGCCGCATCCTCGATGATCTCGATCGCCTCGTCGGTGGCGCCCTCGACCGCGTCGCCGGCCTGCTCGATCACGTCCGGCTCCGCCGTCGCTGCGGGCTCCGGCACGGGTTCGGGCTCCACGACCGCCTCCGGCTCCACAACAGCCTCGGGCTCCGCGGCGGCAGGCTCCGGCGCAGGCTCAGCGGCCGCCTCCGGCTCGACGGCGGGTTCGACGGCCGCTTCCGGTTCGGTCGCGGGCTGGCCGTCCTCCGGCAGGATCTCCGGCTCGACAGCGGTTTCCGGCTCGGGCTCGGCCGCATCGGCCGGGGTCTCAGGCACGGCGGTCGGCTCGACCGCTTCGGGTTCGGCCGCCGGTTCGGGCTCGGTTGCCGCCTCCGGTTCGACCGCTTCGGGTTCGCTCGCCGGCTCCAGCGGCTCCGCAGCAGGCTCGGGTTCCGCGGTCGGCTCCGGTGCAGCCTCCTGCGTCGCTTCCGGACGGCACCGCGTCTGCGGCCGGCGCCTGCTCAGCTCCGCCGTCGGCGCACCGTCGACCGCCTCCGGCTCGGCTTCCGCTTCGGGCTGGGTTTCGCTTCGGGCTCCGCAGCCGTTTCCGGCGCGGCCGGCTCGGCCGGCTCGGCCGCCTGCTCCGGCTCCGCCGTCGGCTGCGCGTCGCCAGCCGGCTCGGCCTCGGCATCCGGCTCGGCGACCGGCTCGGGCGCAGTCTCGGCTGTCGCCGTCTGCCGTCGGTTCCGGCGCCGCCGGCTGCGGATCCGCGCCGCCGGTCCCGAGCAGGTCGTTGACCGTGTCGCCGAGCGCGCCGCCGATCTCCTCCGGCGTGTCGAGGTGCAGCACGTCCTCGACGCTGGCCGGGTTCTCCGGCGTCTCGAACTGGCCGGCACCGAGCAGCTGCTGCAACGCTTCGGCCGGCGACGGCGCCGGTACGGCAGCGGTGCCGGCCTCTCCGCCGGTGTCCGCCCCGAGGCTGCCGTTGAGCAGCTGCTGCATCAGCTGTTCCGGTTGCGGCACCAGGCTGCCGCCGGCACCGCCGCCGCCGAGCAGACCCTGGAACATCTCCGGCCCGATCCGGCCCTGGCCGGAGGTCAGGCCCTGGATCAGCGCCTGCGGGTCCACGCCCTGCAGCATGCCGGGCGTCAGCCCCTCGATCGGCAGGCCGGCCAGCAGGTTCTGCGGCAGCTGGTCCAGCGACAGGCCCAGCACGTCGGTGCCGAGGAACAGCTGCAGCGCGGCGAAATCCGGCTCGAACTGCGGGCTGTCAAGCGAGCCGCCGAGGCCGAACGGGATCGCCGGCGCTTCCTCGAAGATCAGCTGGCGGATCAGCGCCTGGCCCAGCGAGCTGATCGTCCACTGCGGCAGGCTGACGCCGCCGTTCATGGTGACCTCGGCGACATCGGTGCTGAGGGTCAGGTCGTCGCTGAACACCTGGCCGTTGGCGATAGTGAAGGTACCGGTCAGCGCGCCGATCGGCGTCTGGCCGCCGAGGATGCTCTGCTCGAAGCCGCCGCCGAGCCCCTGCACCATGCCGGCCAGGTTGCCGATGTTACCGATGTCGAGCCCGCCGCCGAGGCCGTTGATGACATCGCGCCAGCCCGACAGGTCGAGGCCGTTGATGACGCCGCCGCCGACCGAGAGCGAAGCGGAGCCGTTGAGCGCCGACACGATGTCGGCCATCGAGGCGCCGGCACCGCTGACCTGCACGTCGAGATCGATCTGGGCGCCGTCCAGCGAGACGCCGCCGATCGACAGCACGCCCGGCTCGAAGGTCACGCCGCTGCCGCTGAGCGACAGCGAGATCGCCGGTCCCTGGTTGCTGTTCACTGTCGCGCTGACCGAAACCGGCCCGCCGCCGATGCTGCCGGTCAGGCTGTCCAGGGTCAGCACGCCATCGGCCAGCGTCGCATGCAGCTGTGCATTGTCCATCCCGGTCGGCGTCATCACCAGGCGGCCGACGGTCCAGGCGATGTCGGCATTGACGCCGCGCAGCGCGGCCAGGTCCAGCGGCTCGTGCGACCAGCGCTCGCCGCCCCCGCCGCCGCTGCCGCTGCCGCCGGGCAGCAGGCTGTCGAGATCGAGCATGTTGGACTGCAGCTCGGCACTGGCCTGCACCGGCGCGCCGAGCGTGGCGGTGATCGTGCCGCGGATGTCGCTCGCGCCCAGCCGCGCATCGAGGTTGCTGATGGTCAGCTGGCCGCCCTCGGCAACCGCGCCGCCTGCCGCCGACATTGCGACCGCCGGCAGCCCGCTGCCGTCGCCGGTCAGCGCCGCGGCCAGCTGCTGCAGGTTCGGGTGGCTGATGTTGAAATCGAGCGCGAAGGCCGGCGCCGCGGGATCGGAGACCACGCCGCTGAGGGCGAAGGCGGTGCCGCCCAGACCGACCCCCGACAGCTCCTGGATCGTCAGCAGGCCGTCCTGCGCCGTCGCGGCCACCGTCACGTTGCTGTAGTCGGTGCCGCCGACCGCGGCGATGCCGATGGCCAGGTTGACGGTCGCGTCGAGGGCCGCCAGCGGGTTGCCGCCGCTGCCGCCGCCCTCGCCGCCGGATCCGCCACCGGCGGTGTAGGCGTCGACGTCGATCCGATCCACTTCTGCGCTGAGCACCAGCCGCGTGCGGGCACCCATGTCGAGGTCGAGCGAGCCGTTTGCCGTGGTCTCGTCGACCGTCAGAGTGAAGCGGTCGAGCTGCACGGCGCCGCCGCCATACTGCACCTGGCTGGCCAGCGCCAGTGACTGGACCCGACCATCCGGCAGGCCGGACGCGTCCATCCCGGCCCATGCCAGCAGCTGGCGCGGGTTGCCGGACGACATGTCGAGCGAGCCGGCAAAGCTCGGCCCCGTCTCGGAGCCGGCGAGACGGCCCGCCAGGGCCACCGGCGAGTTGCCCGGCAGCGTGGCCGAGGCCCGGTCGAGAACGAGGACCTGGTCCGCCAGCGTCGCGGTCAGCGCCACGTCGGCAAGGCTGCCGCCGTTCAGCACCACCTCGTCGATGTCGACGACCAGCGTGCCGCCGAATCCGGGTGGGAAGGCGAAACCGCTGTCGCCCTCCGCGGATTCGTCGGACGCCGGCTGCACGGCCGCCAGCACGGCGTCGAGGTCGAGCTTCTCGCCGCCCAGCGCCACGTCGAACTGCATCCCGGCCTCGGTTCCGGCGAGGCGGGCATGGCCGGCGAGGCGCGATTCGCCCAGCGTGACGGCAAGGTCCTCGGCGGCGATGTCGGCGCCGGCGACCGTCAGCCGGGTGTAAACCGAGAACTTGCCGGCAAGGATGTCCGGCGCCTCGACCGCCTGGCCGGCCGCCTGGGCGAGCCCGGTCACGAACGCGCGGCCGTCCTCCGCCGCGAGCACGACGGTGCCGTCGAATCCGCCGTCGGCGAGGCTGCCATCGACCGACGCCTCGCCATTGCCTGCATCGGTCTTGATCCGGATGGCCAGTTCCGGCGCGGTCGCCAGCGCGCCGATCCCGGCGTCGAAGCTGAGCGGCAGGCCGTTGAGCGTTGCCGTGCCATTGGCGGCGAACGGGCCGTGCAGCGATTCCGCCGACAACTCGGCGTCGATGCCGTCGACCGTCGCGATCGGCGCGCCCGCCTCGACATAGCGGATGCGCCCGTCCTCGATGGTCACCTTGTCCAGGCGCATGTCGAAATCGTCGCCCGGATTGGCGGCGACCGCGTCCTCGGCGTCGGCCGCGGCGGCCATGTTCCAGTTCACGCTGCCGTCGGCGGTGCGCTCCAGCAGGATGTCGGGCCTGACCAGCGTGACGCTCTCGACCTGGACGTCGCCGCCGAGCAGCGGCCACAACGCGATGTCGGCGCTGGCGCTCTCCAGCGTCGCCATCATCGGCTCGCTGCCGCCCTCGACATTGGCGAAGCGGATGCCCGAGACCGAGGCGTGCGGCGACCACAGCAGGGTCACGTCGATATCGCCCTCGATCACCAGGTCGCGGCCGGTTGCGGCCTTCACCTCCTGCGCCAGCTCGGCCTTGTAGCCGTTCCAGTCGATCACGGCGGGCACGATCAACACCGCCGCGACCAGCAGGACCACCAGCCCGAGAAGGCCGTAGAGAAGCTTTTTCACACTCTTGCTCCGTGCGTTCGCGACGCTCAACGCGCCTGTTCGACCTGGATGCGCCCGCCGTCGGCCTCGATCCACTGCCGCACCTGGGCCGCGCCCTGGTCATCGAAGAAAAATCCGAACAGCCCGAACCGGCGGCCGCGTGTCACCGGCAGGGCCTCGTGCAGCAACGAACAGGAAAACACGACCGCGGTTCCGCTCGGCGGCGCATATCGGATGCGGCCGAACTCGGGAAAGACCAGTTCGCCGCCCTCGTACTCGCCGGTGTTGAGATTGACGCTCATCGCCAGCTTTCGGTGCGCCGCCTTCGGTGCGGTGTCGTCCCAGTGGCGGCCGAAGCCGCCGGCATTGGCCGCATCGTAGCAGCCGATCTTGAACGTTTCGAAATGGTTGGCGACGGTCTTGAACGCCTTGCCGATCATCGGGCCGGCCCGGCGCTGCATCCGCTCGGCGATCGCCCGGGTCAGCTCCACATCGGTGATCGGCGTGTCCAGCCGGCGCTTCAGGCTGGCCTCAGCGATCTGGCCGCCGCCGCGGAAATCGCCGGTCGAGACCATGTCGGCCAGCTTGTCATGGTCGTTCCAGTAGGCGATCAGACGCCGGCAGAAATCCGGTTCGAACAGCTGCGGGATCACCAGCACCGGCGGCGACATCTGCAGGGTCGCCGCCGGCGTGCGCCCCTCCAGCCGTTCGGCCAGCGCGACGGCGTCCGCAACCGCAGCTCGGACCATGGAAGCGTTTCCACCAGCCGCCGCGCCTGATCGACCACCCACAGGCACGGTGGCGCGGCGCCCAACGCCTGCGCCAGCTGGAAGTCGCGCTCCGCCATCGCCACCGGCCAGTCCGCCGCCGGCATCGCTGTCCAGCATCCCGCCGGCGCGCTGACCGCGACGACCGCATCGAGGGCGGCTAGGGTCGCGCGATGCGCCTGCAGTGCGGCCACCATCGGGCCGGCGGTGGCGGCATCGGCGAAGCCGACCACCTGCACATAGCCCGCCCGCCAGCGCGCGCCCAGTTCCACCCGCTCGCCCTGCGGGCCGGGCATCGTGATGTTGGGCACAAGGTCGCCCGCGGTCAGGGCCATGGCCGAATCCCCATCGGTTGGCGTGCCGCTGCCTTAGCACGGCGCGCGGTGGCGGGAAACGCGACCAAGGCGCCGATGGCGAAAGTTACATGCTGCGCCAGGCAGCCTCGGGGTCGCGGCCGGCGGCGCGTTCCTGCTGCAGCCGGCGGCCGACCTGCTCGGCACCGGCACGGTCGAACAGGAAGCCGAACAGGCCGAAGCGCCGCCCCGCCGTCACCGGCAAGGCCTCGTGCAGCAGCGCGCAGGAGAACACCACCCCGCCGCCCGGCTCCGGGCGATAGCGCTGGCGGCCGAATTCCGGGAAGACCAGCTCGCCACCCTCGTAGTCGCCGTTCAGGTTCGCGGTCAGGGCGAACAGCCGGTGCGCGGTATAGGGCGTCGTGTTGTCGCGGTGACGGCCGAAATGGCCGCCGGTCGCCGCGTCGTAGCAGCCGACGCGGAACGTCTCGAAATGGTCGACCGGGCGCTGGAACGCGGCGGCGATCTGCGGCAAGGCGCGGCGCGCCAGCCGGCGGCGGATCTCGGCGGTGATCCCGGCGTCGTCGACCGCGACGTCGGTCCGCCGCTTCAGCGCCGCATAGGCGCGGCCCGACGCGGCATCGCCGGCGGAGGACGACACCAGGTCGGCGACCTTGTGGCCCTCGTCCCAGAACGCCATCAGGCGGCTGCAGAACGCCGGCTCGAACAGCCCCGGCAGCACCAGGACCGGCGCCTGGATGCGAACCCGGTCGGGCGCGCTGCGACCGGCCAGCGCCCTCACGGCACCCAGCGCCTCGGCCATGCCGCCGGCCTTCGCCGACAGCCGGAAGCCGGCGTCGAGCACCAGCCAGGCCGGCAACTGCAGGGCAAACGCCTTGGCGATCAGACCCTGCGGGTCGGGCAGCATGCGGTCGTCGGTCAGCGCCTTGTCGCCGGGCTGGCATCCGCCCGCCACCACGAAGGCCTGGACGTCCTCCCCGTCCGCCACCGCGCCGGTCAGCGCGGTCAGGGCACGGCCGCCGGCCGCCAGGTTGTCGGCCGACACCACGTGCAGCACGACGACCCGCCCGGCGCGGCTCTGCTGGCCGAAATCGAGCCGCGCGCCGTGCCGGTCCGGCAGCACGAACGACGGCACGATGTCGCCGACCTCGAAGATGCGCTGTGGCTGGTGGCCCGCCGGCTCCATTCCCGCGCCGCCCCGCTCAGACCCGCAGCACCTTGCCGGGGTTCATCAGGTTGTGCGGGTCCAGCGCCCGCTTGATCGTGCGCATCACCGCCACCGAATCCGGCTGCTCCTTCTCCAGGCAGGCGATCTTGCCGTAGCCGATGCCATGCTCGCCGGTGCAGGTGCCGCCGGCGGCCAGCGCACGCGCGATCATCCGGTCGTTGACCTCGCCGGCGCGGCGCATCTCGTCGGCATTATCCGGATCGATCAGGAACACCAGGTGGAAGTTGCCGTCGCCGACATGGCCGACGATCGGCGCCAGCACGCCTGAGGCCTCGATATCGGCCTTGGTCGCCGATCACCTCGGCCAGACGCGAGATCGGCATCGCAGGACGTCGGTCGGCCAGCCCTTGCAGCCCGGCCGCAGCGCCAGTGCCGCATAGAAGGCCTCGTGCCGCGCGTGCCAGCACTTCGCGCCTCGGCCAGGGTCGCCCAGCGGAACGCCGCCGCCGTTGGCCGCGGGCGATCTCGCCAACCACCTCCGTCGCCTGCTCCGCGGCCCAGCGCGTGGTGCCGTGGAATTCGAAGAACAGCGTGTCGGCCGGGCGATAGCCTTCCATCTTGTTGAAGGCGATGACGGCGCCCATCTGGATGTCGTCGAGCAGCTCGACCCGCGCCACCGGAATGCCGAGCTGGATGGTCTCGATCACCGGTGCGGCACGGCCCCGTCCAGGCTTCGTCGAACTGGCAGACCGCGGCCGACATCGCCTCCGGCACGCCGTGCAGGCGCAGCTGCACCTCGGTGATCACGCCCAGCGTGCCTCCGAGCCGACCATCAGGCGGGTGAGGCCGTAGCTTCTGGCACGACCTGCGCGCCCGCCCGCCGGCAGGGACCTGGCCGTCGGCCAGCACTGCAAGGGTCAGCCCCAGCACAGCCTCGCGCATGGTGGCCGTAGCGCACGGCGCTGGTGCCGGAGGCGCGCGTCGCCGCCATGCCGCCGATGGTGGCGTCGGCGCCGGGGTCGATCGGAAAGAACAGGCTGTCGCGCAGGTGCGCATTGAGCTGCTTGCGGGTCACCCCGGCCTGGACCCGGCAGTCCGCTGCACCTCCGCATTGACCTCGAGCACGCGGCCCATCTGCAGACAGGTCGATGCAGACCCCGCCCTGCAGCGCGGCGACATGGCCTTCCAGCGACGTGCCGACGCCGAACGGCACCGGCAGCCGCCGCTCCGCGCACAGGCGGACGATCGCCGCGATCTTTCTCGGTGCTGCGCGAACACCACCGCACGTCCGGCGCCACCGACGGATGGAAGGATCTGTCGCGGCCGTGGCGCTCGAGGATCCCCGGCGTCGTCGCCAGCCGGTCGCCGACGATGGCGGCCAGGCTGTCGAGCACGTCGACGCCCAGCGCGGCGCGAGGATAGGGCGAGATCGTTGCGGTCATCGTTCTGGCTCCCTACCGGAACTGCGCGGGTGCGCCGTTGCGGCCGGCGGCTCAGGCCGCCCTGGCCTCGCGCTTGCCGCCTTCGCCCGGCCGCGCCGGCGGTTCGGCCGGCTGCGCCTGGCGGCGGCCCGCTTCGGCTTCGCCGGCTTCGCCTTCGCCGCCTTGGCGACCACCTTCGCTACCGGTCGCCTGGCTTGTCTTCTGGCCCAGCCTGGCCTTGGTCGGCCGCAGCTTGGCGCCGCCCAGGCCGTGCTCGCTGCCGAACTTGGCGACGATGATCTCCATCTCCGCGTCGGACAGCACCGTCGCCTGCCGATCTGCAGCGCATGCCAGTATTGCGAGGCCAGCACCTCGACCTCGTTGGCCAGCCACAGGGCGCGCTTCAACGTGTCCCAGAACACGATCATGCCGTGGTTGGCCAAGCGCGACGGCGCGCCGCTCCTGCAGCGCCTTCAGCGCGTTGTCGGACAGGTTCTGCGTACCGAAGGTCGCGTATTCGGCGCAGCGGATCAATTGCCGCCGGCGAAGCCGATCATGTAGTGCACCGCCGGGATATCCCTTGCGGTGCATCGACAGCGCCGCAGTGGGTGGCGTGGGTGTGGACGATGGCGCCGGCGTCCGACCGGTTGTTGTAGATGTCGAGATGGAAGCGCCATTCGCTCGACGGCCGCCGGCCCTCGATCGCCCGCCAGTCGCCGTTCGACGCCATGAACACGATGTCCTGCACGCCCATCTCGTCATAGGGCACGCCGGACGGCGTGATCAGCATGCCGCCCTCGATGCGGGCGCTGACATTGCCCGAGGTTCCCTGGTTGATCCCCAGCCGCCCCATCTCCAGGCAGGTATCGACGATCGCGCGCCGCAGGTCGAAGTGGTCCATTCCGTCGTTCCCCAGTCTTGCCCGATGCCGTCGCGCGGGCCCGGCCGCCCGCGGGTTGCGTTCAGCCGAGCACGCGGCCGGCGACCGTCTCAGTCTCGCCGCCATGGCCGGATCGCGTGCGCGGCCGGCGCGGTGATCGACCGCGTTGTCCAGGCTGTGATGGCAGCCGCCTCGCACGGGCCCTGGCGCGCTGCCAGCAACGGCACCACGCCCTTGACCAGGTCGCGCCCCTGGCGGCGTTGGCCAGCAGCACCTTCACCACCTGCTCCACATTGACGGCGTCGTGGTTCGGATGCCAGCAGCGTCGAAGCCGGTGACCATGGCCACGCTCGCGTAGCACAGCTCGGCCTCGCGCGCCAATCCCTTAAGCCTCGGGCATGTTGGTCATGCCGATCACCTGGCAGCCCCAACTGCGGTGTTGAAGCGCCGATCCTGGCCTCGCTGAGAACTGCGGCCCCTCCATCGCCAGATAGGTGCCGCCCCTGCTGCACGTCGATGCCGAGGTCCTGGGCGGCGCGGTAGAGCGCCCCGGCGACGCGCCGGCAGATCGGCCGCGCCATCGAAACATGGGCGACCAGCCCGGTGCCGAAGAAGCTCTTGGCCCGCGCGAAGGTGCGGTCGATGAACTGATCGACCAGCACGAAGGTGCCGGGCGGCGTTCCCTCGTCCAGCGATCCGACGGCGCTGACCGAGACGATCTCGCCGACGCCCGCCCGCTTCAGCGCGCTCTACCATTGGCGCGGTAGTTGATCTCGCTCGGCGGAATGCGGTGGCCGCGGCTGCGGCGCGGCAGGAACACCACCGGCTGTCCGTCGAGCCGGGCAAACATCAGCTGGTCCGACGGCGTGCCGGGAACGGCTCTCGACCGTGCGCCACTCCACATCGGCGAGCCTGTCGATCTCGTAGAGCCCACTGCCGCCGATGATGCCGACGACGGGAGAGCCGACCCTCGACATCATCGTGGGCAAGCCGCTGAAGCAACTCGGCGACCGCCGGTCCGGGCCGGGGTCGCCGAGATTGGATTCAGGTTGGGTCCGGCCGGCATGCGCGCACCGACCGCCCTATTAGTGCTCGACGTCGGACCAGACCTTGCGCTTGACCGCATAGGCGACGCCGGCCAGCACGATCAGGAACAGCACGACCTTGACGCCCAGTTCCTTGCGCTCGACCAGCGACGGCTCGGCCGCCCAGGCCAGGAAGGCGGACACGTCGCGGGCCATCTGGTCGCGCGTGTTCGGCGTGCCGTCGATATAGTCGACCAGGCCGTCGGACAACGGCGGCGCCATCGAGATCACATGTCCCGGGAAGTAGGCGTTGTAGTACTTGCCGGCCGGAACGTCGATGCCGGCAGGCGCATCCTCGTAGCCCGTCAGCAGCGCGTGAATGTAGTCGGCCTCGCCGACCCGCGCCTTGACGATCACGCTGAGATCGGGGGGCAGCGCGCCGTTGTTGACCGACCGTGCCTGGATCTCGTTTGCGAAGGGAGCCGGGAAGTGGTCGGCCGGTCGCGCCGCCCTTGTGATGGTATCGCCGGTCTCGAGATCGATGTCGCTGACCCGGCGCGCCGCGGCGATCGATTCGATCTGGCTTTCATCGAAGCCGAGGCCGTGCAGGTGCCGGAAGGCGAGCAGGTTCATCGAGTGGCAGGCCGAACAGACCCGCTCGTAGACCAGGTAGCCGCGCTGCAGCTGGGCCTGGTCGAAGCCGCCGAAGATGCCGTCCCAGGACCAGTGCTCGGACGGGATCTCGATCGTGTGCGACGCGGCCGCGCCATCGGCCGCTTCTTCCGCCGCGTAGGCCATGCCGGCGCCGAGAACGGCGGCGGCGAGGGTCGCAATCGTTGCGCGCTTCATGCCCGCCATCTCCTCAAGCCTTGTGCGACGTCTGCGCCGCAGCGCCGGCCGGCATGCCGCCCCCGCCTTTCAGCACCGCGTCGCGGATGCTGAGCGGCAACGGCAGCGGACGCTCCATCTTGCCGACCAGCGGCATCACGATCAGGAAGTGGATGAAGTACCAGAAGGTCGTGATATGGCCGACGTCGAGCCAGGTGATGCCGAGGCCCGCAAACACCTCGTCGTCCGGCACCTTGGCGCCGACCAGCCCGAGCAGGATCACGTCGGCAACCAGGATCAGCACGAACCAGCGATACACCGGGCGGAACTTGCACGAGCGCACCGGCGACTTGTCCAGCCAGGGCGCCAGTGCCAGCACCAGGATCGAGCCGAACATCGCGATCACCCCGCCGAGCTTGGCCGGGATGAACCAGATGTCGAAATCGATCGATCGCAGGATCGCGTAGAACGGCAGGAAGTACCATTCCGGCACGATGTGCGCGGGCGTCGACAGCGGATTGGCCGGGATGTAGTTGTCCGGGTGGCCCATGTAGTTCGGCAGGAAGAACACGAACAGGGCATAGACGATCAGGAACACGACGATGCCGAAGCTGTCCTTCGCCGTGTAGTACGGGTGGAACGGCAGCGTGTCGCGCGGGCCCTTCGGGTCGATGCCGAGCGGGTTGTTGGAGCCGACCACGTGCAGCGCCACCACGTGCAGGCCGACCACCCCGACGATGACGAACGGCAGCAGATAGTGCAGCGAGAAGAACCGGTTCAGCGTCGGGTTGTCGACGGTGAACCCGCCCCACAGCCAGGTGGTGATGTCCTCGCCGACCAGCGGAATTGCCGAGAACAGGTTGGTGATGACCTTGGCGCCCCAGAAGCTCATCTGGCCCCAGGGCAGCACATAGCCCATGAAGGCGGTGGCCATCATCAGCAGCAGGATGACGACGCCGAGGATCCACAGCAGCTCGCGCGGCTGCTTGTAGGAGCCGTACCAGAGGCCGCGCAGGATGTGGATGTAGACGGCGATGAAGAAGAACGACGCGCCGTTCATGTGCAGGTAGCGCAGCAGCCAGCCGTTGTTCACGTCGCGCATGATGCGCTCGACGCTGTTGAACGCCATGTCGACATGCGGCGTGTACTGCATTGCCAGCACGATGCCGGTGGCGATCATCGTCACCAGCATCACCGTGGCGATCGCGCCGAAGTTCCAGAAGTAGTTGAAGTTCCGCGGTGCCGGGAACTGGCGGTATTCCTTCTCGAGGTAGCTGAAGACCGGCAGGCGGCTGTCGATCCAGCCGATCAGCCCGCTCTTCGGCGTCGCCGACGTGTGGCCGCTCATGATCAAGCCTCCTCGCCGATGGTGACGATGCCCTCTTCCTCGGCCGAGAAGGCGTAGGGCGGCACCGGCAGGTTGGCCGGCGCCGGGCCGCGGCGGATTCGCCCGGAGGTGTCGTAGTGCGAGCCGTGGCACGGGCAATACCAGCCGCCGTAGTCGCCGCGCGGCTCACCCGGCTTCTGGCCCAGCGGCACGCAGCCCAGGTGCGTGCACACGCCCTTCACGATCAGCCACTGCTCGTGGCCTTCGTGCACCCGGCTCTCGTCCGTCTGCGGATCGACCAGATCGTCCAGCGCGACCGACCGCGCCTCCTCGATCTCGGTCTCGGTCCGGTTGCGCACGAACATCGGCTCTCCGCGCCAGACCACGGTGATCGCCTGGCCCGCCTCCACCGGCGCGAGGTCGACGTCGACCGGGGCGCCGGCGGCCAGGACGTCGGCGGACGGGTTCATGGAGTTGATGAATGGCCAGATCGCGGTCGCACCGCCCACGACCCCGAACGCCCCCACGGTCAGGTAGAGGAAATCGCGCCTGGTCGCGTCGTCGCCGTGGTCACCGCCCTCGGTGCCGGCGCCGTGCGCGCCTGCGGTTTCGGCCATGGAACCCTCCAGATTTCGCCCGTATTTTCGCGAGGCTTCTTCAGAGCAACAGACAGGCAGATGGCGCGCAGCGTTGACCGGCCTGCGCACCATCCGTTTGGACAGCGAGTTATACCGGCGCCCGGACCCCCGCCAACGCGACAACCTGACACAGCGCGCGGGCGCGAAACCGGACGATTCGGCACGCCAGACTAAGTGCACCAGTCTGGCCTCGATAGGCAAGCCCATGCGATTCGCGCTCTACCAGCCCGACATCCCCCAGAACACCGGCGCGATCCTGCGGCTCGGCGCCTGCCTGGCGATGCCGGTGGAGATCATCGAGCCCTGCGGGTTCGTCCTCGACGACCGCCGCCTGCGTCGGGTCGCGATGGACTACGGCGGACTGGCCGAGATGCGCCGTCACCGCTCGTGGGCCGCCTTTTGCGAAACCATGGCGGCGGAATCGCGACGCTTGGTCCTGCTGACCACACGGGCGGCGCAGGCGCACACTCGGTTCGGCTTCGACCCGGCCGACGTGCTGCTGCTGGGCCGCGAGAGCGCCGGCGTGCCGGCGGCGGTGCACGCCGCCTGCCCGGTGCAGGTGCGGGTGCCGATCGCCGCGCGCTCGCTGAACGTGGCGATCGCGGCGGCAATGGTGGCCGGCGAGGCGCTGCGCCAGCTCGATGCCTTTCCGACGGCATCGGCGGCGCCAAGCGAAGGGAAAGGGATCAGATGACCCAGATGGCACCAGCCGCCGACGACGACCCGACCGCGGAGCACAAGCAGCGTGCGCGCGCCTGGTTCGAGACGCTGCGCGACCGCATCTGCGCCGCCTTCGAGGCCGTCGAGGCCGACCACGCCGGCCCGAATGCCGGCCTGCCGGCCGGCCGGTTCGCACGCAAGGCCTGGCAGCGGCCCGACCGGGACGGCGGCGACGGCGGCGGCGGGGTGATGTCGATCATGCGCGGGCGCGTGTTCGAGAAGGTCGGCGTCAACGTCTCCACCGTGCACGGCACCTTTTCCGAGGAGTTCCGCCGCCAGATCCCCGGCGCGGCCGGCGACGGCCGGTTCTGGGCCAGCGGCATCTCGCTGGTCGCCCACATGTGCTCGCCACTGGTGCCGGCGGTCCACATGAACACCCGCCACATCGTCACCAGCCAGGGCTGGTTCGGCGGCGGCGCCGACCTGACCCCGACCTTTCCGGTGGCGGCCGACACCGCCGATTTCCACGCCGCGATGAAGGCGGCGTGCGACGGCGCCGACCCCGGCTACTATGAAGAATACAAGGCGTGGTGCGACCGCTATTTCTTCCTGCCGCACCGCGACGAGCCGCGCGGCGTCGGCGGCATCTTCTACGACAACCTCGATTCCGGCGACTGGGAGGCCGACTTCGCGTTCACCCGGGCGGTCGGCGAGGCGTTCCTCGACGTCTATCCGGCGATCGTCCGGCGCCACTTCGATGCGCCCTGGACGGCGGAGCAGCGCGAGGCCCTGCTGGTCAAGCGCGGCCGCTATGCCGAGTTCAACCTGATCTACGACCGCGGCACCAAGTTCGGCCTGATGACCGGCGGCAACACCGAGGCGATCCTGATGTCGCTGCCGCCCGAGGTACGCTGGCCCTGAACCGGCCCGCCGCGGTCCAATCACGCGCTGTTGCCCGGCCGTCAGTCGAGTTGCCCTTGGCGGGTCCCGGCAGCACGACTAGATTGAGCCGCATGAGCATGGATCGCAGCATTCCCGATTTCGCCGCGCGCACCGCGCGGTGCGCCGGTCTTGCCGCGCTCGGCGCGGTCGTGCTGGCGACCCTGCCGGCGCACGCGCAGGTCGCGGTCGACAGCCTGGCCGGCAATTGGGTCGGCGACAGCATCGAGGTCGTCGCCGGCGAGATGCCCGGCGTTTCGGCCGACGCGCTGGCGGTGGCACTGCGCGGCAATGCCAGCGAGTTCGAGGCCGAGTGGTCGGCCCCGGTCATCGACGACGGCGATATCGAGTGGGAGCGGATCAGCGCCGATTTCGAGGCGGCGCGGCGGCCCGGCTATTTCCAGGCCAGCGACGAGGTCGACATCTTCGACGGCGAGCCGCTGATGTGGGCGTTCAGCGGTGCGGACGCATTCGACCTCGGCCGGCTGCAGCTCGACGAGGACAGCGGCCGGCGCATGCTGGTGGTCTACCGCCTCATCCCCGGCGACGGCGTGCTGAGCGGCGTGCTGACCATCAGCACCGACGACGTGCCGGTCGCGCGTGCCCTGTTTACCATGGTGCGGCGTTGAGCGCCCGGCGGGCCGCGATCGCGGCGGCGCTGCTGGCGGTGACGAGCGCCGCGACCGCCCTGGCGGCGGAACCCTACGAGCCGTTCCTCGGCACCTATGTCGGCCGGGCGGAAGCCGGCACCAATGCGGCGGGCGAGCCGGAGATCCGCGACATCGACGTGACCATCACCAGCACCGACCACGGCTTCCGCATCGAATCGATCACCGTCAACCACCACGGCGACCGGCTGTCGCCGGACGTGCGCCGGCGCAGCTCGGTGATGTCGTTCGTCGAATCCGACATCGACGGCGTTTACCGGCGCGATTTCCAGCGCGACGTGTTCGCCACCCGCGGCGAGACCAACATGGTGGCCGGCGACGCGCTGCAGTGGGCGCGGATCGCCGACGGCGTGCTGCTGGTCTATTCCTTCGTACTGGAGGACGACGGCTATTATGAGCTTGCCGTGTTCCGCCGCGCGCTCAACGACAGCGGCCTCGACCTCACCTTCTCCAGCGAGCGCGACGGCGAGGTCGGACGAACCGTGACCGGGCGCCTGATCCGGGTCGAAGACGTCATGGACGACATCAACCCCTGAGCTTGCGGCCGTCCGGCAGCGCGGCGCGGGCCCGCAGTTCGGCCAGGCAGCTCTCGCGGTCGGCGACGAAGCCGCCGTCGCGCCACCAGTCGCGAACCGCATCGAGCAGGCGGCCGACCCGGGGGCCGGTGGCGACGCCGAGGTCGAGCACGTCGGCGCCGCCGAGCGGGAACTGCGGTTGCTGCCAGCTCTCCGCCTCGGCGAGCTGAACGATCCAGGCCTCCGCCGTGCCCTCGGCCGGTGCCGATGCCCAGCGCAGCAGGCAGCGGTCGCGATAGGTCTCCGCGCCGAGCTCGTAAATCAGCAGCCGGCGCGTGCGGCGTTCGTGCGTCGGCGACATGGCCGGCCGCAGTGCCAGCGCCCGGCCGACCCGCTTGATCTCCTTGTTCGACAGGCGCAGCCGCTGGCCGATCCCGTCGGCGCCGGCGCCGGCGCCATCCCCAAGCAGGGCGGCCAGCCTGCGCACCGCGTCCGGTCGCACCCCCGGCAGCTGTCCGGCCGCCAGCGTCTCGGCCGCCACCAGCCGCGCCAGCCGGTCGACGTCGCGGACCGCGGGGTCGACATGCGGCAGGATACCGTTGGCGGCCATCAGCGCCAGGACGGCATCGGCGCGCGGCCCGGCCAGCAGCTTCATCAGCTCGTCGTGCACCCGCTCCGCCGACAGGCGGGCGAGGCCCGGGGCCAGCGCGCGCGCCGCCGCCAGCGCTTCGGCATCCGGCGCGCCGCGGCCATAGCGGGCGTGGAACCGGAAGAACCGCATCAGCCGCAGATAGTCCTCGGTGATCCGCGCATGGGCGTCGCCGACGAAGCGGACGCGGCCGGCGGCGAGGTCGTCGGCGCCGCCGAACGGGTCGAACAGCGTGCCGTCGGCATCGCAATAGATGGCGTTGATGGTCAGGTCGCGCCGGGCCGCATCCGCCTCCCAGTCGTCGATGAAGGCGACGGTCGCGTGCCGGCCGTCGGTCTCGACGTCGTGGCGCAGCGTGGTGATCTCATACGGCCGGTGCCGGATCACGGCGGTCACCGTGCCGTGTCTGATGCCGGTCGGCACGGCAGCGATGCGGGCGGCGCGCAGCCGCGCCATCACCGCGTCCGGCGACAGCGGCGTGGCGAGATCGATGTCCTTGACCGGCAGTCCGGCGAGGGAATCGCGGATGCAGCCGCCGACGCAACGCAGGCTGCCCGGCGGGAATGCGGCGAACAGGCGCCGCAGCGGCGCCGCGCGCAGCCAGTCCTGGGCGGCCAGCGTCGGCGGCGCGCTCATGCCGAACGGCGACCCGCGGCTGGCGCCATCCCGGCGGGCATCAGCGCAGCCAGCCGCCGCCGCGCACGAACTGGCCCAGGCTGACCAGCATGCCGGCCGTGGCGCCCCAGATGTAACGGGCGCCGAAGCGAATGGCGTAGAACTGGCCGCGGCGGCCGTCGCCGTCCCAGGTCTCGCGCATCTGGTTGCGCGGATCGAGCACATAGGACAGCGGCACCTCGAACGCCTCTTCGACCTCGTCGTCGCACAGCACCAGTGCCGGCGGCACCTCGATGACGCCGACCACAGGGGTCACGCGATAACCAGTCCGGGTCACGTAACAATCGAGCGCGCCCAGCACCCGCACCGCCTCGGGCGGCAGGCCGATCTCCTCGTGCGTCTCCCGCAGCGCGGTCGCGACCGCGTCGCGGTCGTCGGGGTCCATCCGGCCGCCGGGAAAGCTGATCTGGCCGGCGTGGCGCTTCAGCCGGCGATGGCGCACGGTGAACAGCACCATGTCCTCGTCGTCGCGGCGCAGCACCGGCACCAGCACGGCCGCCGGGGTCAGCATGTCCGGCGGGGTCGCCGGGTTGGGATGCATGCCCGGATTGAGGTCGGCGTCGCCGCGCACGCACGGCACCCGCGCCCCGTTCTGCGCGGCAAAGGCCTGCTCGAGCTGGGCCAGCGTCACCGTCGCCGTTCTCCGGATTCCATCTGCCCCACCGCCGCAAGCGCGAAGAACGCGCCGTCGCTCCACACCCCCGGCGTCCCGTCGTCGTCGGCCTCCGCCAGTTCCGCCAGGCGATAGAACACCGGCCGCGACAGCCGCGCGACCAGGCCGTCGCGCACATGGACATAGGGGCGCACGCCCTCCTCGCCGGCCGGCGCAGGCTCCAGCCACAGACGGTGCGCCGGACCGGCGACGACGGTCTCGTCCAGGTTCGTGGTGAAAATCAGGCGCTGGCCGCGGCCGGCCGATTCCACCGTCATGTCGATCGCCACGAACGGCACCTCGTCGACGTCGATGCGGCCGCGCTCGGCCGGCGTCACCAGCCAGTAGCTGCCGTCATCTTCTCGCCGCAAAACGGTTGCAAACAATTTTGTGATCGCTTTGCGGCCTATGGGCGAGCCGTGATAGAACCATGTCCCGTCGCGGGCGATGCGCAGGCCGAAATGGCCGCATGCGTCGGCGGCCGGCAGGGCGGCCGCAACGGCGCCTTGGTCGGCGCGGCTGGCGGCGGTTTCGGGCATGGCCCGGTTCATGGCATGGTCCATGGGCGTTTATTGTGACGGCACGGACGGTGAGGCCGCCCATTTGCGTCCCGACTGCGGGACTTTGTTGTCTATGTAATGTCCTCCAGCAGGAGATGCGAGCGTGAGCCTGATCGAAGACGACGCCGGACCCTCGGCAGCCCAGCGGCGCAGCGACGATCCCGACAGCCTGGTGCGATCGGTCGAGCAGCTCGGCACGCGGATGGAGAAGGTACGCCAGGCGGTCGCGCAGGTCATCTTCGGCCAGTCAGAGGTGGTGGAAGAGGCGCTGATCACGCTGCTTGCCGGCGGCCATGTGCTGCTGATCGGCGTGCCCGGCCTGGCCAAGACGCGGCTGGTCGAGACGCTGGGCCAGGTGATCGGCCTGGAAGAGCGGCGCATCCAGTGCACCCCCGACCTGATGCCGGCCGACATCCTCGGCTCCGAGGTGCTGGAGGAATCGCCCGACGGCAAGCGCAGCTTCCGCTTCATCAAGGGGCCGGTGTTCACCCAACTGCTGATGGCCGACGAGATCAACCGCGCCAGCCCGCGCACCCAGTCGGCGCTGCTGCAGGCGATGCAGGAGCAGCGCATCTCGGTCGCCGGCCACTATCACGACCTGCCGCGGCCGTTCCACGTGCTCGCCACCCAGAACCCGCTGGAGCAGGAAGGCACCTATCCGCTGCCCGAGGCCCAGCTCGACCGCTTCCTGCTGCAGATCGACGTCGACTATCCGGAACTTGAGGCCGAGCGGCGCATCCTGGTGGAGACCACCGGCGTCAGCCAGCCGCAGGTCGAACGCATCATGACGGCCGAGGACCTGATCGCGGCGCAGCAGCTGGTGCGGCGGGTGCCGGTCGGCGAGAGCGTGGTCGAGGCGATCCTGAAGCTGGTGCGCGCGGCGCGCCCGGGCAGCGGCAACGCGTTGGTCGACAAGCACGTGCACTGGGGCCCCGGCCCGCGCGCCAGCCAGTCGCTGATGCTGGCGACCCGCGCCCGCGCGGTGATGCACGGCCGGCTGGCGCCGTCGATCGACGACGTCGTCGCGCTGGCCGGGCCGGTGCTGCGCCACCGCATGGCGCTGAACTTCGCGGCCCGGCACGAGGGCGTCACCCTGGCGCAGGTGATCGACTCGCTCACCTCGCCGCTGCAATAGGCCCGGCAGGCGCGGCGACCGGCGAACGCAGTTGACCACCACGCAGCTCTCCACCGCCGAACGGCTGGCCGGCAGCTTCCCGCCGCTGCTCGCCGCCGCCGAGCGGATCGCCAACACGGTGCTGCCCGGCGGCCACGGCCGCCGGCGCGTCGGCCAGGGCGACGCCTTCTGGCAGTATCGCGGCTACCAGGGCGGCGACCCGATCCGGCGCATCGACTGGCGCCGGTCGGCGCGCGGCAGCCAGGTCTATGTCCGCGAGACCGAATGGGAAGCGGCGCAGACCGTATGGTTCTGGGCCGACCAGTCGCCGTCGATGGACTACGCCAGCGACCGCGACCTTACCACCAAGGCCGAGCGCGGCGCCGTGCTGATGCTGGCGATGGCGTCGCTGCTGGGCCGCGGCGGCGAGCGCATCGCGCTGATGGCGGACACCGACGCGCCCGACCTGCGGCCGGGCATGGGCCGGATGGCGCTGCTGCGGCTGGCCGACGAGGTGCAGCGGCGCCGCGCCGACGCCAAGGCCGGACTGCCGATCCCCGACTGCGTCGGCGCGCACAGCCACGCGCTGATCGTGGGCGACCTGCTGTCGCCATTGGACGAGATCGAGCGGCTGGCGCGGGCGCTGACCGACCGGCGCGCGCGCGGCCATTTCATCCAGGTGCTGGACCCGGCCGAGCTCGACCTGCCGTTCCGCGGCCGCACCCGCTTCGAGGGGCTGGAGGACGAGGGCAGCCTGCTGGTGCGGCGGGCCGAAAGCCTGCGCACCGACTATGTCGACCGGATCGAGGCCCATGTCGAGGGCGTGCGCACGCTCGCGCGCAACGCCGGCTGGACCTATGCGCTGCACGTCACCGGGCAGTCGGCGCAGTCCGCGGTGCTGGCGGCCTATACCGCCATAGCCGGAGGCTGACGGGATGGGCGACCTCCTGGCCGGTAGCGGCATTGCCTTCGCCACGCCATGGCTGCTGGCGGCGCTGCTGGTGCTGCCGATCATCTGGTGGCTGCTGCGCGCCACGCCGCCGGCGCCGCGGCGCATCCGCTTTCCCGCCATCCGGCTGCTGTTCGGCCTGCGCCAGCAGGAAGAGACGCCGGCACGCACGCCGTGGTGGCTGATCCTGCTGCGGCTGGTGCTGGCGGCGCTGGTGATCGTGGCCCTGGCCCGCCCGTTGCTGAACCCGGCGGCGACGCCGCAGGGCGGCGGCCCGCTGCTGATCGTGGTCGACAACGCCTGGTCGGCGGCGCGCGACTGGGAACGCCAGACGGCGGCGCTCGACGAGCTGCTGGCCCAGGCCGACCGCAACGCGCGGCCGGTGATGCTGCTGTCCACCGCCGACCAGCCCACGGGCGAGGGGCCGCGCATGACCGACCTGATGCCGGCCGGCGAGGTGCGCAGCGTCGCGCAGAGCCTGGCGCCGATGCCCTGGCCGGCTGACTATCGGGCCGTTGCCGACCGCGTCGCCACCCTGGCCGACGACCTGTCGCTGGAGACGGTCTGGCTCAGCGACGGCATCCTGGCCGATGCGGCCGGCGAGGACGCGCTGGTCCGCGCCCTGGAGCGGCTGACCGCGCTCGGGCCGGTCTCGGTGATGCAGGACGACGCGCGCAACGCCGCGCGCCTGCTCCTGCCGCCGCGGGCCGATGCCGACGCGCTGGTCGTCCCGGTCGCCCGCCGTGCGGCGGGCCCTGACGGGATCGCCGTGCTGGCCATGGCCGACGACGGCCGCGTGCTGACCCGCAGCACCGCCACCCTGGACGAGGGCGCGACCGACGCCGAGCTGCGGCTGGAGCTGCCGGAGTCGGTGCGTGCCGACCTGACCCGCGTGGTGATCGAGGGCGAGACCAGCGCCGGTGCCAGCCTGCTGATCGACTCCCGCTGGCGCCGCCGGCCGGTCGGCGTCGTCACCGACGACATCGCCGACAGCGGCCAGCCGCTGCTGAGCGAGGTCTACTATCTCGGCCGCGCGCTGCAGCCCTATTCGGAGGTGCAGCAGGGCAGCCTGTCCGGCCTGCTGGAGAACCCGCCGGCAGTGCTGATGCTGGTCGACGCGCGCCCGCTGACCGGCGACGAGCAGCAGGACCTCGCCACCTGGATCGGCGAGGGCGGCGTGCTGGTGCGGTTCGCCGGCCCGCGGCTGGCCGAGGGCGAGGACACGCTGGTGCCGGTGCCGCTGCGTCTGGGCGACCGCACCACCGGCGGCGCGATGTCATGGAGCGAGCCGCTGTCGCTGGCGCCGTTCGACGCCAACAGCCCCTTCGTCGGCCTGCCGGTGCCGGTCGACATCGCGGTCGACCGCCAGGTGCTGGCCCAGCCGACCGTCGACCTGGGCAGCCGGACATGGGCACGGCTGACCGACGGGACGCCGCTGGTGACGGCGGAACGGGTCGGCGACGGCTGGCTGGTGCTGTTTCACGTCACCGCCAACGCCGACTGGTCGAACCTGCCGCTGTCGGGCCTGTTCGTCGACATGCTGCGCCGGATCGTCGACCTGAGCGAGGGCATCGTCGGCGGCGAGGGCGACCAGGGCGGCCTCTTGCCGCCGGTCGAGCTGATCGACGGCTTCGGGCGGACCAGCCAGGCGTTCCCGATCGCCACCGCGATCGACCTGTCGGCGGAGGGCGACCACGTGATCGGACCGCAGCACCCGCCCGGCTACTACGGCCACGACAACGCCCGCGTGGCCCTGAACCTGGGCGACCAGGTGGCGGCGCCGTCGCGCTGGCCGTCGCTGCCGGACGGCGCGGTCGAGCGGCCCTATGCCGCCGCCAAGGAGGTCGACCTGCAGCCGTGGCTGCTGGCCGCCGCCCTGCTGATCCTGCTGGTCGACATCCTGATCGGCCTCTACTTGCGCGGGCTGCTGACGCCGGCGACCCGGCGGATGGCCGCCGTGCTGGCGGTCGGGTTCGCGCTGGCGCTGCCGGACGGCACGGCGCGTGCGCAGAGCGCGCTCGACGAGGCCGCGCTCGCCGCCTCGCTGGAGGTGCACCTCGCCTATGTCCGGACCGGCGTGCGCGAGGTCGACGACCTCAGCCATGCCGGTCTGCAGGGCCTGAGCTACGTGCTGAACCAGCGCACCGCGATCGAGCCGGGCGAGCCGATCGGCGTCGACCCCGAGGTCGACGAGCTCGCCTTCTTCCCGCTGATCTACTGGCCGGTGGTGCCGGAGGCGCAGCCGCTCAGCGACGGCGCGCGCGACCGCATCAACCACTATCTGCGCCAGGGCGGCGTGATCCTGTTCGACACCCGCGACGCCGCGCCCGGCGGCGGCGGCATCGGCGGATCGAGCGATGCCGAGCTGGCCCTGCGGGCCATCGCCGAGGGCATCGACATCCCGCCGCTGGTGCCGGTGCCGCCGGACCACGTGCTGGGCAAGGCCTTCTACCTGCTGTCGGATTTCCCGGGCCGCTTCGTCGGCGGCGACGTATGGATCGTGGCCGACGAGGATGCCGGCTATGACGGCGTCTCCTCGGTCATCATCGGCGGCAACGACTGGGCCGGCGCCTGGGCGATCGATCTCTACGGCCGCGGCATGCTGCCGGTGCTGCCCGGCGGCGAGCGCCAGCGCGAGATGGCCTTCCGCTTCGGCGTCAACCTGGCGATGTATGCGCTGACCGGCAACTACAAGGCCGACCAGGTGCATATTCCCGCGATCCTGGAGCGGCTGGGCCAATGAACGACGCGCTGTCGATCAATTTCGATCCGGCCTTCGACTGGACGGTGCTGGCCGCGCTGGCCGCGGTCGCCTTCGTCGTCTGCGTCGTCGCGCTGTGGCGCAGCGCCCGCGGTGCGTGGTGGCGGGTGCTCGCCGCCGTCGTGGTGCTGCTGGCGCTCGCCAACCCCACCCTGGTCGAGCAGCAGCGCGAGCCGCTGGACGACGTGGCGCTGCTGGTGGTCGACGGCTCGACCAGCCAGCAGGTCGCCGGCCGTACCGAGCTGACCGACGCGACCGCGCGCGCGATCGAGGCCGAGCTGCGCGCCCGCCCGGGTCTCGACCTGCGCGTCGTCCATGTCGACAGCGCCGGCATCGGCGCCGGCGACGAGGGCACCCGGCTGATGGCTGCGGTCGAGCGCGCGCTGGCCGATGCCCCGCGCTCGCGCCTGGCCGGGGTGATCGCGCTGACCGACGGCCAGGTCCACGACGCGCCCGGCGCCGACGAGCTGGCCAACGCGCCGGCCCCGTTCCACGTACTGCTGACCGGCGTGCCCGACGAGCGCGACCGCCGGATCGAGATCGTCGAGGCGGCCGGCTTCGGCCTGGTCGGCCGCGAGCAGTCGATCACGGTCCGGATCGACGACCCGTCGGCTTCCGGCAGCATCGCCCAGTTGACCATCCGCCACGACGGCGGCGACCCGCAGGTCATGGCGGCGCCGGTCGGCGTGCCGTTCCCGGTCACGGTCGACGTCGACCACGCCGGCTCCAACGTCTACGAGATCGAGGTCGAGCCCGGCGAGAACGAGCTGACCCTGATCAACAACCGCGTCGTCGCCGAGATCAACGGCGTGCGCGACCGGCTGCGTGTGCTGCTGGTCTCCGGCGAGCCCCATGCCGGCGAGCGGATGTGGCGCGACCTGCTGAAGTCCGACCCGTCGGTCGACCTGATCCACTTCACCATCCTGCGGCCGCCGGAGAAGCACGACAACACGCCGGTGACCGAGCTGTCGCTGATCAGCTTCCCGGTGCGCGAGCTGTTCGAGATCCAGATCGACGAGTTCGACCTGATCATCTTCGACCGCTATCGCCGCCGCGGCGTGCTGCCGCCGGCCTATCTGGAGAACATCGCCAACTATGTGCGCAACGGCGGCGCCTTCCTGGAAGCGGTCGGCCCGACCTTCGCCACGCCGCTGAGCCTGTACAACACGCCGCTGGGCGCGGTGCTGCCCGGCGCGCCGACCGGCGACGTCTACGAGCAGGGTTTCCTGCCGGAACTGACCGAGACCGGGCGCCGCCACCCGGTCACCGCGCTGCTGCAATCGTTCGACGGCGACGACGGCCTGCCCAACTGGGGCCGCTGGTTCCGCATCGTCGACACCGACCGCACCTCCGGCGAGACGCTGATGTCGGACGAGGGCGGCCGGCCGCTGCTGATCCTCGACCGCGTCGGCGAAGGCCGGGTGGCGCAGATCATGAGCGACCAGATCTGGCTGTGGGCGCGCGGCTACGAGGGCGGCGGCCCCTATCAGGAGCTGCTGCGCCGCATCGCCCACTGGCTGATGCGCGAACCGGCGCTGGAGGAGAACGCGCTGCGCGCCGACGTGCAGGGCGACCAGCTGACCGTCGAGCGGCAGACGCTGGAGGACAGCGACGCGCCGGTCGAGGTCACCGGCCCCTCCGGCACCACCCGATCGGTGACGCTTGGCCCCGCCGACGACTTCGGCATCGCCCGCGGCGCGCTGACCGTCGACGAGCCCGGCCTCTATCGGCTCAGCGACGGCGAGCGGGTGACGCTGGCCGCGGTCGGCGGCGTCAACCCGGTCGAACTGGCGGACGTGCGTGCCACCGACGCCGTGCTGCGCCCGGTGGCCGAGGCGACCGGCGGCGGCGTCTACTGGCTGGGCGAGGACGGCACGCCCGACATCCGCATGGTCGGCGCCGGCCGGGCCACCGCCGGCTCCAGCTGGCTCGGCCTGCGCGCCAACGGCGACTTCATCGTCACCGGCGTGCGCGACATCCCGCTGATGCCGGCCGCGCTGGCCCTGGTGCTGATCGTCGGCGCGATGATGGTCGCCTGGCGCCGCGAGGGACGCTGACCCGGCCGCGACGGCTCGCGGGCTGCGAACGCCAGCGACAGTCCACTTGGGCCCGCGCGGCGGGTGGCACCGCTTCGGGGCCCGTTCGCGCGCCCGGCTCTGTTGCGAAACCCGCTACAGGATCAGGTCGAACTCGCTGAGCCCTTGGACCCCGGGCAGGTCGATCGCGAAATTCATCTTGCCGTCGCCGTCGGTGTCGGCCTGAAGGCGCGTGACATCGTAGAAAGTGTCGTAGTCGTAGCGCAGTTCGCCAGCGGTTCCCGAGAAACCGTCCTTGCCCACGAATTTGAATGTGTCGAACGCGCTGTTCGGAAGATTCCGGGGCATGATTTGCAGGTTGATCAAGTCCTTGTCACTCTGGGAGAAATCCTTGATCACGGCGACGGAGGCCGGGTCCTGGACTTCCGCGACGCTGTCCACGTACCAGGCGAGGAAGCCGAAGATGTCCGCGCCGCTTCCACCGGCCATGATGTCCGGCTCGGAGATTTCCACCCACAGGCTGTCGTCGCCCTGCCCGCCGGAAAGAAAATCGGAACCACCGTCACCGAGAAGGCTGTCATTGCCGGCCCCGCCCTCCAGCGTGTCGTTTCCGTATCCGCCCTCTAGTTGGTCATCGCCGTTCCAGCCAAGCAGGTGGTCGCCGCCATCGCCGCCGAGCAATCTGTCGTTGCCGTCATAGCCGTTGATGAGGTCGTTGCCGCCGCCGCCCGCGAGGGAATTCGCATTCTCGTTCCCGACCAGGGTGTCGTCATAGTTCGATCCGACGACATGCTCGATGTCGAAATAGACATCGCCGGCGGCGTCGTTGTCGTAGCCGACCCCGAGGTCGAGCCACGCTTCGATCTTCGCCGTGGCGGTGGAATAGTCGACCGTGTCCTCTCCCGCGCCGCCAATCAAGCTGTCGGCACCGGCACCGCCGATGAGGGTATCCCACCCGTCGCCACCGATCAGGGTGTCCCGGCCGAAGCTTCCGTCCAGCAGGTCGTGTCCGCCGAGGCCGACCAGCAGGTCGTCGCCGTCTAGCCCGCTCAGCACGTTGCTACCGTCGTCGCCCAGCAGCCAGTCGCCGTGGGCGGTGCCCGTCAGGTTCTCGATCGAAACGAGGACGTCGCCGGCCGCGTCCCCGCCGGCTGCCGTGCCAAGCGCCAGCGACACGACAACGGCGGCCGAGGAGAATGTATAGGCGGCCGTGTCTTGGCCGAAGCCGCCCTCGAGAAGGTCAGCGCCGGTGCCGCCGGTCAGCGTGTCGTCACCGCCGCCGCCGATCAGATGATCGGCCTCGCCGTCACCGAACAGGGCGTCGTTGCCGGCGCCGCCGACCAGGGTATCCCCGCCGGAACCGCCATAGAGCCGGTCGTCGCCGTCGCCGCCATAAAGCGAGTCCAAGCCGTTGCCGCCGAAGGCATAGTCGTCGCCATCGCCGCAATGCAACACGTCGTCGCCGGCATCGCCGGAGAGTTCGTCGTCGCCTGCGCCGCCGTCCAAGACGTTGGCGGCGCCATCGCCGCTGATAATATCGTCGAATTCGCTGCCGACGACATGCTCGATGCCACTGTAGGTGTCGCCCTCGGCCTCGCCGAGCTTGCCTTTGCCGGTGGCCAGATTGACGATCACGCGCGATTCCGCGCCGGCATAGCTGACCGTATCCTGGCCGGCGTTGCCGTACAGCGCATCGGCGCCGGTTCCACCGATCAGCGTGTCGTCGCCGTCGCCGCCGGAAATCAGGTCATTGCCGCTGCCACCGTGGATCAGGTCGTCGCCGCCGAATCCGTACAGCCAGTCGAAGCCGCCATAGCCGTAGATGATGTCGTCGAGGTTGCTGCCGACGATGATGTCCATGCCGCCGGTGCCGTACTTGAATGCCATCGCTCCCCCCCCCTTGCCGCGCGGGTCTGCAAGACCTGTCGCCGCGGCGGCGGCGATGGTTCATCCGCGGCCGGTCGCTCTCCATCGTTGCCGGAACGCGCGCGGTTGCCGACCGGCGGTCGTCGCCGCATGACCGGTTCGACGCATTGCATCGCCGTCGCCCGGCGTGCCTGATAGGGACGCGGCGCTATCCGGTCGCGAATTCGGGGAGGAGAGAACATGACCGCATTGCCGACGGTGACGTCCGAGAACACGCTGTCGAACAGCTTTCTCGGCTCGAACATGCAGATCTGCGTGGTGACGCGGGACTTCATGCGCACCATGGAGGGGCTGGTCCGCACCGGTATCGGGCCGTGGCGGGTCTATACCTTCGGGCCGGAGACGATGACCGAGATCACCTATCGCGGGCGGCCGTCGCGGCACGCGATGAAGCTCGGCCTCGCCTTCTCCGGCTCGATGATGTGGGAGATCGTGCAGCCGCTGGCCGGGCCGAACATCTATGAGGAGTTCCTCGACGCCCACGGCGAGGGCATCCATCACGTCGCCTTCGACTGCAACCACATCCCCTGGCCGGAGCAGCTGAAGGCCTTCGCCGACCGCGGCTACACGATGATCCAGTCCGGGCTGTGGCAGGGCAAGTACCCGCACGCCTATTTCGAGACCGAGGGCGACACCACCACCACCTTCGAGATCTTCCAGGTCCCGGCCGACTTCGTCTGGCCGGAGCCGGAGCAGTGGTATCCCGGCCCGCCGCCGGCCGCCTGAAGCCCCATCGCCTGCCCGCCCCGAGCGCCGGCCGCGGCCGACGTGACATGCGTCACAGCCGAAATTGAACCATGTTCATATATGCAGCGACCACGGGATCAGCAAAGGCCGGCCAACCCGCCGGCGCTGACGGGAAAGGGACGCAACCATGATCCGCAATCGCATCGCCGCCGCCGCCGTTGTCGTTGCCGCCGGGGCCTTCATGTTCGCCGACCAGAGCGGCGTGTTTGCCGGCGACGGGGCACTCAAGGGCCTGTTCGGCACTGCCCAGGCGCAGACCCCCGAGGCGCCGGTCGCCTACCCGGCGCCCCTCGACGAGGCGACGCTGGAACGGCTGCTCGCGGGTACGGACATCGATCCGGCACTGGTGCTGCGGATCTGCACCGACGGACCCGGGCGCGAGGCCAATTTCGGCTGGGCACAGAGCCAGACGCTGATCGACCTCGGCTGGAGCCATGCCTTCAACGAGCGTGGCCCGGAAGCGCTGGGCGCATTCATCGCCGCCCTCCATGTCGGCCCTGACCGGCCCGAACCCTATTGGGGCATGGGCATCGCCGCCTATGTCGCAGGGCTGGACGACGCGGTGATCGACGCCTGCTTCGCCCGCACGATCGCCATGCTGCCCGACGTGGCCCCGGTCTATGCCGACTACGGCAACGTGCTGTCGCTGCGCGAGCGCTGGGACGACGCCATCGCCGCCTACGAGCAGGCGCTGGCGCTGGACGACGGCTTCATCCACGCCCACGACGGGCTGTCGAACGCGCTGCTGGCGATCGGCGACCGCGACGGCGCGCTGGCCCACCACAACCGCTCGATGGAACTGCGCGGCCACTGAGGCATCGCCGGCAGCGACCAGCCGGGCTCAGGCCGCGTCGGTGTACGCGGCCTGCTGCGCCCGGCAGCGCTGCTTGAAGGCGCGGCCCCATGCCTGCATCTGGGTGAGGATCGGCGCCAGGCTGCGGCCGAACTCCGTCAGCCGGTACTCCACCCGCGGCGGCACCTCCGCGAACACCCGGCGCGCGATCACGCCGTCGGCCTCCAGCTCGCGCAGCTGCAGCGTGATCATCCGCTCGGTCGCGTTCGGGGTCAGGCGGCGCATCTCGCCGAACCGCTTGGGACCGGTCAGCAGATGGCAGATCAGCACCGGCTTCCAGCGCCCGCCGATCACGCACAGCGTCGCTTCCACGTCGCAGCCGGTCTTCCAGTCGTAGTCGCGGGCCATGGCACGGGATTCCTCCGCTCGAGCGCCTATACTTACAAAAATGTGGGTACTTGTGCAATTCTCCATGCAGGTGCATGAGGCCCTTCGCAACGGCAGGAGAGAACGGATGCGCGCCTGGGAACTGGTCGAGGGCAACGCCATCGACGCCATCGCGATCAAGCAGCGGCCGGCACCGCGCGCCGGCGCCGGCACGGTGGTGATCGACGTCAAGGCCTGCTCGCTGAACTTCCGCGACACGCTGCTGGTCCGCGGCGGGACGGCCAACGATCCGCGGCCGCGCGCGATCGGCGTGGTGCCGCTGTCCGACGGCGCCGGCGTGGTGGCCGCCGTCGGCGAAGGGGTCACCGACCTGCAGCCGGGCGACCGGGTCGCCGGCGCCTTCATGCCGACCTGGCTCGACGGGCCGCTGACGCCGGAGAAGCAGGCCGCCGCGCTCGGCGGCTCCGTCGACGGCATGCTGGCCGAGCAGGTGGTGCTGCCGGCGACCGGCGTAGTCAGGATCCCGGCGCACCTTTCGTTCGCCGAGGCCGCCACCCTGCCCTGCGCCGGCGTGACCGCATGGTACGCCCAGTTCGTCGGCGGTGCCGTGAAGCCCGGCGACTGCGTGCTGCTGCTCGGCACCGGCGGCGTCTCGATCTTCGCGCTGCAGTTCGCCAAGATGGCCGGCGCACGGGTGATCATCACCAGTTCCGACGACGCCAAGCTGGAGCGGGCCCGCGCACTCGGCGCCGATCACACCATCAACTATCGCACGACGCCGGAGTGGCAGGACGCGGTGCTGGACCTGACCGGAGGCATCGGCGCCGACCATGCGGTCGAGGTCGGCGGCCCCGGCACGCTCAGCCGGACGCTGCAGGCGGTCCGCTATGGCGGCTCGATCGCGCTGATGGGGGTGCTGACCGGCGTGGCCGACAACGTCGCCACCGGCCTGATTCTGCAGAAGAACATCCGGATCCAGGGAACCTATGTCGGCTCGGTCGCGATGTTCAACGCGATGAACCGGGCGATCGTCCAGACGGCGATGCGGCCGGTGGTCGACCGCGTGTTCCCGTTCGAGCAGGCCGTCGAGGCGCTGCGCCACATGCTGACCGGCCGGCACTTCGGCAAGATCGTCGTCGCCGTCGCCTGAGCCGCCCGCCCACGCGCCGCGCCGCGGCACGAAAAGACGTGGGGTGCCTCTCGGCCAGAAGAGGCACCCCACCAGCGTTGCGCGCCCCCCACCGCGCGCACGTCGCCATCCGTCAGGCGGTCATCCTGTGCTCGCCCAGGCGCTTGGCCATGTCGACCACGGGCATCACCACGCTGTCGCCCAGGTCGACCGTGCGGTGGCGCAGCACCGTGTAGTCGTGGGCACGGTAGAAGGCGACGCCGGACAGCATCGCGGTCAACCGCGCCTCGTCGTGGCCGGCGCGGAACACCGCGCGCTCCACGCGCTCCACCAGTGCGCTGCCGACTCCGCGGCGGGCATAGTCCGGATGGACGAAGAACCCGCGCAGCAGCGGCGCCGTCGGCTCGGCCGCCTGCTCGTAGTGCGGTCGGCGCACGCTCCAGCCGCCGCTGCCCACCAGTCTGCCCTCGTCCTCCACCACGAAATAGGTGCCGTCCGCGATCAGCGCCGGATCCAGCGTGCCGATGTGGCTGAAATAGGTTTCGATGATCTCGCAGGCGTAATAGGCCTCGGCAAGGGCGTGAACGCACTGCGCCTGCATCGCGCGCAACGCCTGTTCGTCCTGCGCGATGGCCAATCGGGGTTTCCACCGGTTCATGGGTCTGGTTCCTGTCATCCCTGCTTGCGATGACGGCGGGCGAGGCCCTGTTTCGGTGTTCGGCTCGTCGGTGCCCCGCCGTCGACGCAGGACACCAGATACGCACGCCCGATTTCAGTCGCGTGTCCGGGCGTGATTTTTCGTGTTTCAATTGTTTCCGGACGGGGCCGGCGCCGCGGCCGGGCCGCCGCGCGTCAGCCGCGATCGTCCCGGTCGTGGACGGGAAGCGTGCGCTCGGCGCGTGCGGCGGCGATGTCCCGCAGGGCCTGGGCAAGGTCGCGCAAAGGCCGCTGCAGAAAGGGACTCACGAAGCGTTCCGGCAGGTTATCCCATTGTTGTTCCACAACTTGTCCCCACAGTTATCAACAAGATGTAGTGGCCCGTTAGGGGCAATACACCGCATCTGCGGTTAACAAGCGGTTAACGCGGACAGGCTGCCGTCACGTCGCGTCCATCCGACGATTTGCGCCGGCGGCGCCAGCCGCTACCATCACCGCCGGATCGATGCAGGGGGAGGACGCAATGATCGAGCATGCACTCAGGCGGCGCGACGGCGGGGCCGGGCCGGGGGCGGATGCGGTCGGGTCGCTGGCGGCACGACTGCGCGGCGCGGCCGTCGGGCCGGCCGATCCGGCCTATGACGGCGCGCGGACGATCTACAACGCCATGCACGCCGGCCGCCGGCCAGGGCTGATCGTGCAGGCGGCCGACGTGGCCGACGTGATCGCGGCAGTGACCTTCGCCCGCGACCACGATCTGGCGCTCGCGGTGCGCGGCGGCAGCCACAACGTCACCGGCTTTTCCACCTGCGACGACGGGCTGGTGCTGGACCTGAAGCGGATGAAGGGCATCCGGGTCGACACCGCCCGCGGCACCGTGCGGGCCGAGGGCGGCGTCACCTGGGGCGACATGGACCACGCCACCCACCCGTTCGGCTTCGCCGTGCCCGGCGGCGTGGTCTCGACCACCGGCATCGCCGGCCTGACGCTGGGCGGCGGCATGGGCCACCTCACCCGCCGCGGCGGGCTCAGCTGCGACAACCTGGTCTCGGCCGACATGGTGCTGGCCGACGGCCGCTTCGTCACCTGCGATGCCGAGCACGAGCCGGAGCTGTTCTGGGCGATCCGCGGCGGCGGCGGCAATTTCGGCGTGGTCACCGCCTTCGAGTATCGCGCCCAGCAGGTGTCGAGCGTGCTCGGCGGGCCGGTGTTCTATCGTCCAGACCCGGCGGTGTTCCGCGCCTGGGAGGCGCTGTTGGCCGACGCCGGCACCGACCTGCAGGCGCTGTTCGCCTTCACCATGGCGCCGGCGGCACCGTTCCTGCCGGAAGCCTGGCACGGCAAGGCGGTGATGGCGGTGGTGGCCTGCTGGAGCGGCGCCGAATCGGAGGATGCGCGCATCGCGGCCGCGCTCGGCGGCCTGGGCGAGGTGATCGGCCAGGCGCTGTGGCGCATGCCCTATCCGCAGATCAACACCCTGTTCGACGGCGCCCTGCCCTATGGCATGCAGCACTACTGGCGCGCCAACGTGGTGCACGACGTGCCGGACGCGGCGCTGGCCGCCCATATCGAGCACGGCGCGCGGACGCCGCACCCGGCCTCCGGCACCTTCCTGTTTCCCATCGACGGCGCCTGCCACCGGCTCAGGCCCGGCGACACCGCCTTCCCGCATCGCACCGCGCGCTATTCGGTGATCTTCTCCGGCTCCTGGCCCGACCCGGCCGACAACGACGCCAACACCGCCTGGGTCAAGGCCTATGAGACGGCGCTGCGGCCCTATTCCGAGGCGGGCGGCTACATCAACTTCATGTCCGACGCCGACGACATGCGCGTGCGCGCCAACTACGGCGCCAACCACGCCCGCCTGCGCGCCGCCAAGACGAAATACGACCCGCACAACCTGTTCCGCCTGAACCAGAACATTCTGCCGGCGTGAGACGGCATGGATCGCCACGGCGCTCCGCGCCTCGCGACGAGGCGAAGACAAAGGCAGAAACCCTCGCCGTCATTGCGAACCGCCGCAGGCCGCGCGGCAATCAAGGCGGGGCCGCGCGATGACGGCGGTCGACGGCGGGCGTGATCGGGTAGGGAGGACAAACGAATGACGCGATGGACGGAGCGGTTCGCGGTCGCGGGCAAGCGGGCGCTGGTCACCGGGGCGGCGGGCGGGATCGGCAGCGTGATCTGCCAGGTGCTGGCCGACGCCGGTGCCGACATCGCGGCGGTCGACCGGGACGCCGCCGGGCTGGACGCGGTGGCGCACACCGTGCGCGGGCTCGGCCGCCGCTGCGAGACCTTCGCGGCCGATCTGGCCACGGTCGAGGGTCCGCGCGGCGCGGCCAAAGCGGCACTGGCCGCCTTCGGCACCGTCGACATCCTGGTCAACAACGCCGGCATCGCCGTGATCGAGCCGACGCTGGACACCGACCTCGATACCTGGGACCGGACCATGGCGATCAACCTGCGCACGCCGCTGATCCTGGCCCAGGCGCTGGCGCCGGGGATGATCGCGCAGCAGGCCGGCAAGATCGTCAACATCTCGTCCCAGGCCAGCGTGATCGCGATCGAGGGGCACGCGTCCTATTCGGCGTCGAAGGCCGGGCTGAACGCGCTGACCCGCAACATGGCGGCCGAATGGGCGCGCCACAACGTGCAGGTCAACGCGGTCTGCCCGACCATCATCATGACCCCGCTCGGCAAGCTGGTGTGGGGCGACCGGGCCAAGTCGCAGCCGATGCTGGACCGCACCCCGCTCGGCCGGTTCGGCGAACCGGTCGAAGTGGCCGATATGGTGCTTTACCTGGCCTCGCCGGCCTCCGACCTGGTCAACGGCGCCACCATGCTGATCGACGCCGGCTTCAGCGTGATCTGAGGGCCGGCGTTCACGCCGGCGCCGCGTCGAGGTCGTAGGGGCCGGGACGCTGGTCCGGCTGGTCCGGATCCAGCGGCGTGCCCGACGGCGCAGGGATCGGGAACTTCGGCCCCGGCAAGACCCAGGTGTTCCAGGCATCGAGCCCGAAGGCGTTCGACAGGCCGATCTCGGCGATCACGGCCCGGCGCACGCAGCGGTCCGCCTCCGCCGGCTGCGGCGCCGGCCCGAACTGCGCGTCGGCGATCCGGCCGAGCCGTTCGACCCGCGCCCGCTTCAGCTGTCCCGCCGTGATGGTGCCGTAGCAATACGGCGACCGCGGGCAGTGCGCCGCCAGTTCGGCGGACGGGCGCGCCGCCCGACGCCATCGCAGCACCTGGATCGCATAGTAGGCGAGCGCGTGGAACGCGTGGCCCGCCTCGGTCACGACGCCGAAGCCCCAGCCGTCCTGGTTGAAATCCGGCTTCCAGGGGGCGTCCTCCGGAATGTACGCATTGATCGATGCCCCTCGGTCCGTCGGCCAGGTCAGCGCCTCGCCGGGCGCAAGCAGCAGCGGCTGCGGCTTCCGCAGCGGACTGCGCGGCTTCGCCGGGCGCGGTTCGCGCAGCCGGGCGGCGAGGCGCTCGGTGTCGCGCCGCCGCGCCGCGATCGTCGACTTGTCCGCCTCCAGCTCCGCCAGCAGGGCCAGATCCTCGCCCGAGGCGGCGATGGCGAGCGCGCGTGCGGCGATCTCCGGCCGATGCAGGCCGCGACGCTCGAGCTGGTCGGCGAGCACCAGCCAGTAGTCCAGCGCCTCCAGGTCCTCCGTGCCGGCGCCATGGGCCTGCCAGATCTCGGCCAGCAGCGCGTCGTCATCCAACGGCGCACGCAGCACGCCCTTGATGGTCGCCTTCATGTCGCGCGCGAAGTCGCTGGCGTAGAGCCCGCCGCCCCAGGCACCCATGACCTCTTCTCCCTCAGACCCGATGCCTGGTCAGCATAGGCGCCGGTGCCTTGCGAACCGGTTAGCCCTGCGTGGCGCCGACGCGACCCGCTTCGTTGCGCCCTGTTCCAGCACCTGCCGCCCGTGCGGCCCGCCGCGCGACTTGGTGTGAACCTGGCGCGGCGCGCGCGCGACCCAACCAGAGCAGACGGAGGGCAGCGCCATGACCATGCAGCCGAGCAAGACGACCGGCGCCGACGCCACGATCGCGGACCTGCAGGCGCTGGCCGAGGCCGAATGGCGGCTGTGGCCGACCGACGCCGCCGAAGAGGGCGGCGACGGGCCGACGATGACGAAGGGCATGGTTTCCGGCAGCTGGGGCGAGACCGAGCCGCCCGGCGACATGGTCTGGAAACTGCCCGACGGCGTGCGGGCGGTGCGCATCGCGCCCGGCAATGGCGAGACCACCCAGGGCAGCGACGGCGACGACGTCATCGTCGCCGATCCGTCCGGCCCGCTTTCGGAGACCGGCCACAAGGCGCCACCGGCCTATGACAACGTGATCCACGGCGGCGACGGCGACGACGAGATCTACGGCGGCGCCGGCGACGACCGGCTGTTCGGCGGCGACGGCGAAGACTGGATCTACGGCGGCGACGGCGACGACTACATCGACGGCGGCGGCGACAGCTGGGACAATCTTCACGGCGGTGCGGGCAACGACACCATCCTGGGCGGTGCCGACCGGGACATCCTCAACGGCGACGACGGCAACGACTGGCTGATGGGCGGCGCCGACAGCGACGACCTCTATGGCGACGACGGCAACGACATTCTGGAAGGCGGCGCGGGCGACGATCTGCTGTCCGGCGGCGACGGTCAGGACGAGATGTACGGCGGGGCCGGTGCCGACCGGTTCGTCAACGTCAACCACGACGGGCTGTTCGACATCGTCCACGACTACGACGTCAGCCAGCTCGATACGGTGCGCGGCCTTTACTACGACGTGGACGAGAACGGCCACACGCGGGTCTACGACGACAACGACCAGGTCACCCTGGTGCTTGCCGACTATGACGCGATCAGCCAGGGCATCCTGCTGGAGTGGTAGCGGGCCGAAGAACCGCCGGCGTCAGCCGCCTGCCGTCGGCGCGGCCATCAGCCAGATCGCGTGGCCGATCACGCCGAGCGCGGCGAGCAGGGCGACCAGCAGCGACAACCCGGCGCCGATCCGGCGCTGCCAGCCGGGGGCATCGGCGGCGATGAAGTGCATGGCGTGGAAGAAGCGCCCGACCGTCAACGCGATGCCGAACAGGTGGATGACCCAGGCCGGCGCGGCGAATGCGGCCATCAGCAGCATCAGGATCAGCACGACCGGGATCGTTTCCAGCGCGTTGGCATGCCCGCGCAGGATGCGGACCAGATGCATGTTGCCGCCGTCGCCGATGTAGATGCCGGTGCGCTGGCGCAGCCGGCCGGTCGCCAGCGCGATCCACAGCAGGATGAGCGTATTGAGCCCGGCATACAGCCCGACCGCGGCGAACCCGGCGATGTCCATCTGGCGATCTCCCATTCTAGCGACGTTGCGGCCACGACCGGCGATGCCGCGCGCGGCAGCATAGGCCCGGTGATGCAATTTGGCGCAAGCGGGTTGGCCGGCCATGGTGCGCGGGGCACAGTGTGCCTTCATCCAACCCGCGCAAACACCCGCCAGGAGGCCGCCATGATCAAGCCTGCCCGCATCCTCGCCGCTGCCGGCGCCCTTGCGACCGCGACGGCCGCCGCCGCCGAGGAGCGCCCGGAAACCATACGCGGCTGCACGCTGATCGAAGACCGCGATGCCCGACTGGCGTGTTTCGATGCCGCCTTCGCGCCGCCGTCCGCCGGTGCGGCACCGTTCACGCCGGCGATCGTCGGCCCGCTGCTGGTCGAGCTGGGCGACCCCGGCTTCATGCCGCCGGAGGTGGACTACGGCGTCGCCCAGAACGGCGCCATGGTGCGCGCGCTGATGGTCGGGACCTGGGCGGCAGCCTCATGGCCGGAGGTGCTGGACGCCTATCGCAACGGCGCCATCGCCGATGCCTGCGACCCGTTCAAGGCGCTGACGATCTGGCAGGCCGACGACGACGCCTTCACGCTGACCGCCGAACAGGCGTTCGGCGACCAACCCGTCCGCCGGTTCGACCTGGTCTGGCGCGGCGGCAACGGCTTTGCCTGGGTCAACAACCTGTCGGTCGCCGTCGCGGCAATGGGCATGCCGCTCGATGCCGGCCTGATGCGCCAGCTCGGGCCCCAGATCGGCAGCAACGTCACCACCTGGACGATCACGCCGCGCAGCGCCGACGTGCTGGTCGCGCACTCGCCCGACCAGGCCGCGCCCCTGGTGTTCTACCGCTGCCCGGCGTGACCCGCGGCACCGGCGGACGCCTACCAGTCGGAGCTGCCGCGCTTTGCCTTGATTTCGGCGATCCGCTCGGAATCGGCCGCGCTGAGGTAGCGGCCGCGTTCCAGGATCTCCAGCGTGTACTCGCGATAGGTCAGCCCCAGCTGCGCCGCCCGCGCGGCGCGACGGCGCACCGTGTCGAACGGCACGTCGCGCCAGGCGCGGCGCTGTGCCTCCAGCCAGCATCGATAGACCACCGGTCCGCCGGCGCCCCACGGCCGGCCGGGCTCGTCCAGCGGCGGGCCGCCATTGTGCCCGATGCCGACCCGGCGCTCGGCCAGGCCGACCGGATCGCTTGCCACCGAGAACTTGCCGTCGACGTTCATGCTGTCACCGCCGCAAACGGGGTTTCACCGGATTCTCCACGCAAGCGGCGCGCCGGGCAAGAGGCGGATCGCTTCCGCCCGGCCGCCGGCCGCAATGCGGTCAGCGATGGCGCATGAACGCGTCGAGCCGATCCATCGCCGCGGCCATCATCTCCGGCGGGCGGGCATAGCACAGCCGCAGGCAGCCCTGGCCGGCCGACCCGAAGGCGGTGCCCGGCGCCAGCCCGACCCTGGCCTGGCGCAGCAGCCGCTGGGCGAAGCCCAGGCTGTCGTCGAGCCCGTCGATGCGGAAGAAGGCATAGAAGGCGCCCTCCGGCGCGACGAAGGTGACCCCCGGCATCGCCGCCAGCCGCGCCGCGGTGATGTCGTAGGCGGCCTGCAGCCGCTGGCGCTGGCCGGCCACGTGGCTCTCCCCGCCGGTGAGCGCGGCGATGCCGGCCTGCTGGGTGAAGCCGGGCGGGCCGGCAATGTTGAACTCGGTCAGCATCGCCAGCGCCGGCTCCAGTGCCGCCGGCGCGACCAGCCAGCCGAGCCGCCAGCCGGTCATCGACCAGGCCTTGGAGAAGCTGTTGACCGAGACCACCCGGTCCTCCGGCTCGGCGATCTCGAGGAACGACGGCGCGTGGTCGCCGGCCAGATAGAGCCGGGAATAGACGTCGTCGGCCACGATCCAGATGCCGTGACGGCGGCAATGGGCCAGCACGGCCTGCTGCGCGGCGCGGTCCATCACCCAGCCGGTCGGGTTGTTGGGCGAATTGACGACCAGCGCGCGCGTGCCGGGCGTCAGCGCGTCGAGCAGGCGGTCGGTGTCGAGCGACCAGCGGCCGTCGCGCGGCGCGAGGCCGACGGTGGCGATCGTGCCGCCGGCGATGGCGAAGGCGCCGGGGATGTTCGGCCAGGCCGGATCGACCACCACCACCCGGTCGCCGGGGTCGACGATGGCCTGCGCGGTCAGCGCCAGGCCCTGCATGCCGGAAGCGGTGACGGTGACGCGCTCGACGCCGGCCGCAACCGCATATGTGCGTGCGGTATAGGCCGCGATCGCCTCGCGCAGCGCCATCCGCCCGCTGTTCGGCTGGTAGAAGTGGTCGCCGGCCCTGAGCGCCGCGACCGCGGCCTCCACCGCCACGTCGGGCGCACCCCAGGCGGCCTCGCCGAACCACAGCGGCAGCACGCCGTCCATCCGCATGCCCTCCTCCGCCACCTCGCGGATCTGGCTGGCGTGCAATGCGGCGGCACGGCGGCTGAGCAGGTCGAGGCTGGGTGCGGAATCGCATGACATGGCGCGACCATAATGCCTGTGGCGACCGCTGGGAATCGCAGGCGCGCCTCGGTCAGAACACGCGTTCGACCAGCGCCGCCGCCGGCAGGAAGCGCGCGTCGGTGCCTTCGTCGCCGGACATGAATTCGACCGCGACCAGCACCAGCAGGGCATAATCGGCGGCGCAGCACAGGTCGCGTCCGGGCGGATCGACCGGAAAGGCCACGATCTGGTACAGGCGATAGCCGACCGGGCAGCCGCGGCCGGCATCCAGGCCACCGGCGTCGTCGTGCAGCGTGGTCGCCACCGCGCCGTCGCCCTGTTCCAGGTCGATGCGCAGCAGCGACACCGCCGGCAGACCGCGTTCGCGCAGGCAGGCCGCATCCTCCGCTTCCCTGATCGAAAGCCGCAGCACGCTCAGGTCCGGCGACCACATCGACCAGGCGCCGCCGATGCTGAACTGGGCGTCGTGCGGCAGCGCGTCGAAGTCGCTGGGCGGCCGATGGACCAGCACCGTGCCGGCGTTGTCGCGCGCGATGCCGTACCGCGCCAGCAGCGGCGCTGCCTGCTCCAACGCCCGCTGTCGCGCCAGCGCCTCGCCGTCGCCGAGCAACTGCGCCTCCGGCAGGCCGTCGATCGCGATGTGCACCGCGGTCGTGGCTCCGGGGACCGCCGTGCCACCGGCAACGTCGACGATGTGGATCGCCGCATAGGGTTCCTGCGAGACGTCGTCCGTGAAGTGCTCCTCGTAGGCGGCGTAACGGCCGTCGGCGGAGAAGCCGATCACCGCGGCCTGCGGCACGTGGCCGGCGTGGACGGGACCTGCTGAAAGACCGCCGGCGGCGAGAGCGAGCGCGAGAGCGCGACCTGACGTTCGGGGCATGCCATGCCTCCTTGCGTATTTCGTTGCCCGACCCCGGCGAGCCTGCCGCGGCGGGATGGCGGCGGCGTGACCGATGCGCCGGAATTGCGGCCACGCGCGCCGATCCTGCCCTGTTTTCCGCAAGAATCAGCCACTTAGCAAGATTTTACGGTTCGGCGAGGGATCATTTATGAGGTGCCGCCGCCGGGCCGGGCCTATCTCCCTGCCAACGCCGCAAGGCGCAACAACCGGACAGGGAATGCGGACATGAACAACGGAAGAGTCGACCTCTACGGCGCGATCCACAAGGCGCTGCGCATGGTCATGGGCGACACGCTGGTCGCCCTCGGCCGGGCCGATGCGGACGACCCGGCGAGCGTGGCCGGCACGCTGGCCCAGGTCGGCCGGCTGGTGGACTTCTGCGCCGGCCACCTCGAGCACGAGGACGCGTTCGTCCACCCGGCGCTCGCGGCCCGCGCAACGGACTGGAGCGGCCGGACAGCGGGCGACCACGAACACCATGCGGCCGCGTTCGCCGAACTGCGCGCCGGCATCGCCGCGGTGGAGGCGGCCAGCGGATCGGTCGAGCGCGGTGCCGCCCTCGCCCGTCTCTATCGCCGGGTCGCCGTGTTCGTCGGCGACAACTTCCTGCACATGGAGGTCGAGGAAAGCGAGAACAACGCCGCACTGTGGAAGCACTATTCCGACGCCGAGCTGATCGCGATCCACCAGGCGCTGGTCGCCTCGCTGCCGCCGGCAGCGATGGCCGAGGCGATGCAGGCGATTCTGCTGGCGGCCGCGCCGGCCGAACGCGCCGCGACGCTGGACATGCTGCGGCGGAGCGCGCCGGAGCCGTTCTACGACGCGATGCTGGAGGCGATCCGGCCCCGGCTTTCGCAGCAGGACCGACACAAGCTGGCGCTGGCCCTGGACGGGCTGGCCGAGGCCGCCTGAACGCACGCCGCACCTGCCCGACGCGGGGTCAGCCCCCTTGGTCCCGCGTCGGCGCTTCCGCCTGTATCTCGTGCAGCCGGACCGGGCGCGCCAGGCACAGGCGGAAGCGGCCGCGTCCGGTCTTCTCGATCCCGATGCCGCAGTCCTTCTCCGCCAGCCTGCGCTCGAGCAGGATCAGTCGCGCTTCCAGGTTCTCGGCATGGGCGGGCAGCCGCAGTTCGGGGTGCAGCCGCAGCTCGCGGTTGGTGAATTCGCAGCGCCCGTCATGCGCATGTGCCGCCAACAGGATGCGGAAGATGGCACCCGCGACGCCCTTGATCAGATAGTCGTCGCCGACGAACACGCTGTCGTTGAACCGGTAGTGGCGGACGTCGAGCGGCACCGCGCCGGCCGCCGGCTGCAGCGGGCCCGCCTGCGCCGCCGATTTCCGCGCCGGCGCGACGCCGCCCGCGGTCCGGCGCAGCACAGCGGCCAGCTGCGCGGCCATCACCGCCAGCGCATCCTCGTGGTCGTAGGTGAAGCGCAGGTCGCGCTCGCTCTCCACGAACAGGACGCCGAGCAGGCCGCCGCCGTCCTCGACCGGCACGGCGAGCTGGCTGCTGGGCCGTTCCAGGCCCGGCAGCGGGATCTCCGGCGCCGCCCCGCCCGCGCCCAGGCGCGCGCCGACGCCGCGGGCATAGTCGACGTCGTCGGTCATCCGCCCGATCCGGATCGGCGTGCGCTCGCGTGCCGCCATGCCGATGACGCCGTCGCCGACCGCGATCTCCGCGCCGATGCCGGAGGCCTCGTAGCCGCGGCTGGCGACGGCATAGAGCGTGCGGCCGTCGGGGTCGCACAGGAACAGCGCGGCGTGGCCGATGCCGAGGTCGTCGCCGATCACGTCCATCAGCCGGTCCAGCGCGGTGCCGAGGTCCTGCTCGGCGGCCAGCCGGCGGCAGCAGTTGCGCAGAGCCGACAGCAGGCCGGGCGCGTCCTGCCGCGGCGGCAGGCTGTCGCCCGGCAGCGGCTCGATCGCCTCGACCCGGCAGATGTCGGCGCCGGCCAGGCGGAACACGCCGGCCATGCCGCTGTGCGACGCGATGCCGGCCAGCTTCGCCCGCATCGATTCGAACAGCGGCCCGCCGGTCTCGGTGCGCTCGTAGACGATGGTCATGCGATAGCTGCGCGCGGTGACGGGGTCGATCAGCAGCAGCCGTGCCCGCGGGTTGGCCAGCAGGTTGGCGCGGGTCTTGTTGAAGAACTGGTAGCTGAGCCCGACATGGCCCGGGTCGATGTAGTGCACCTGGCTGATGTAGGTCACGTTCGGCGTGCCGTCGGGCGCCAGGGTGGCGATCGCGACCGGGATGACGCCCTCCAGGCATGCGCGGATCGAGTCCAGCGTCACCGGCGCACGGTTCGGCTCAGGCCGCGCGAGCGCACTCATTCCGGCCGCCGTTCGCCGGCGCGCGGGCCCGGCGTCTGGTCGAACACGGCCGTCGGCCGGAACGACAGCATGCACAACGCGCTGCCGGCGTCGGAGATGATGCAGCCGACGAGGCCGGCATCGAAGCCCAGCGGCAGCAGCTGGCCGTACAGCATCGGCGGATAGCGCCTGCGCGCCGCCTCGTCGTCGGCATCCGGCTGCTCGGCGCGGACCCGGTCGCCCTTGACCTGGATGGAGACGTGTCCGCGCGGGCGCGAGAACATGGCGGCACAGCGGTCGTGGTGCAGTGCGCCGTCGATCAGTGCGCGCGCGTCGGCGACCCGCAGGCAGACCCGGATGCGGCCGCTGCCGGGCTCGAACCGCGCCGCGATGGCGCGCGCGACCTCCGGCTCGCCGTCGATACCCTGGGCGCAGACCAGGACGGAGACCGGCGATTCCACGAAGGCGGCGTCGGCATCGCCGAGGCGGAATTCGCCGCCGGGCGGCGGGACGGCGGCAGGCGGCTCGAACCCGGGGCCCGACACCGTGGCGTCTCCTCCGCGCCGACCCTTGGCCTTCGCCCGGGTGCCTGGCCGGTCAGGGCTGCAGCGGCACGATGCCGCTGACGCCGAGATAGCGCGTGTCCGGCCCCTCGAACCCGGGCGACATCTCCATCGCCAGCAGCACCAGCAGGGCATAGCGTTCGGCACAGCATTGGGACTGGTCGGCATGGTCCAGGCCATAGGCGACGAGGTGGGTGATGCGATAGTCGGTCGGGCACACCCGGCTGCGCGGCAGTTGCCGGTCCTGCTGCAGCACCGTCGGGGCGTGGTCCGGACCGACGGTGAGGGTGAAGATGAAGACCTCGTCGATGCCGTAGCCGACGCAGGTCTCGGATCGGGTCGGGCTGAGCGTCAGCCGAAGCGTGTTGTGCTCGCTGAAGTAGGTGTTCAGCCCGGCGGCGATCGAGAAGCGCACCTCATAGGCGGGCGCGTCGACGTCGCCGAACGGATGGTGGATCACCGTCTGGCCGACGTTGCCGGGCACGATGCCGCGCGCGGCAATGACCGGCGCGGCCTGTTCCATCGCCTGCGCCCGCGCCGCGGCGACGCCGACGGTGAACAACTCGTCCTCCGACATCTGCTCATCGGTGATCATCACGCGCACCGGGGAACCCGCGACCCAGTCGTTGGCTGCGACATCGAGGACGTAGATGTTGGCATAGGGAAAGCCGGAGCCGTCCTGCGAACCGTATTCCTCGAACGCCACCGACGCGCCGTCCGGCGAGAAGCCGATCACCGCGACCTGGGCGCGGTCGCCGGCGAACGCGGCACCGGTACCGGACAGCACCCCGACCGAGACAAGCAGCAGGGCAACAAGGGTGGCGCACAGCCCGGACGTCAACCGCATGGATCTCTCTCCCCCGCTCGGTTCCGCTGCTGCCCTTCTAATGCCTTTTCCGCCTGTGTGAAATCGCGTTCACCCGGCCCGCAGCCCGATCGGCCGGAGATCGCCCCCCGGCCGATCGGGCCGCGCCGGCCGGCAGCCTACCCGCGCAAGACGTCGACCAGCGCCGCCAGGCCGAAATAGCGGGTGTCCGGCCCCTCGAAGCCCGGCAGTTCCTCGACGGCGATCAGCACCAGCAGCACGTAGCTCTCCGCCATCGACGCCGGGCCGCCCTGCTCCGGCGCAAAGGCGACGATCTGTGCGATGCGGTAGCTGCCGGGGCAGGTGCGGCCTTCGACCGTCCCGTCGTCCTGCAGCAGGGTCTCGCGCGCATAGCCGCCGCGCTGGATCAGCTCGACCGCCAGTTGCTGGATGGCGTCGACGCCATAGCTTTCGCAGACCGCGCTGGCCGCGGGCCAGGCATTCAGGCGCAGCAGCAGGTCGTCGCGGACGGTCAGCCCCATCGCCGCGTCGATCGAGAACCGCGCCTCGCGCTCCGGCGCATTCAGGTCGCCGGTCAGCCGGTTCAGCACGGCAATGCCCTGCCGCGACCCGTCGATGCCGTGGGCCGCCAGCGCGTCCGCGGCAAGGGCGCGGACATCGGCCCGTGCGGTCGCCAGACCCTCGTCGTAAAGCTGGGGTTCCGGCAGGTCCTCCTCGGTCAGCATGACCCCGAACGGCGCGCCCTGCACGGGCCCGCCGGCCGCCACGTCGAGGATGTGAATCTGGGCGTAGGGGTAGCCCGACCCGTCCTGGACGCCATACTGCTCGTAGGCGGCATAGCGGCCGTCCGCCGAGAACCCGATCACGGCCGCCTCCGCCCTGTCGCCGGCCTGGGCAACGCCCGCGCCGGCCAGCCACGTCGCGGCAATCATGACCGCCGCCTTCGCGCCGCAGCGGGCGCGCGCAAACACCTTCAACATCTGTTTCAGTCCCCGTCGTACCGGTTTGTCCCATGGAGCCGGCGCCTCGCCCCGAGGCGCCACCCCAGCGGCCCGCCTGCGGCGGACCGTTGCGATGCATCATGGTCGCACCGGCATTGAACAAGGTTCAAATAAAAACATGGGGCGCGAGACGGGAACTGCCAGCCGCCCCCGGATTTGCTACAGATCGGTCATGAGCGAACCCGCGCCCGACACACGACAACGCCACGGCATCGGCGCCGGGTTCGCCGCGCAGAATGGCGAGGCGCGCCGCGGCCGCATACCGCTCAACGTCGCGCTGGGCCTGAGCATCGGCGGGCTGCTGCTGCTGACCCTTGGCGCGGTGCTGGCTGTCACGCTGTGGGGGGCCGGCGCCAACACCAGGGCGCTGCTCAGCGACAAGGCCGCGCTGATGCTGGAGACGGCGGTCAGCCAGATCCGCGCCCAGCTCGACCCGGCTGCGGCGACCGCCGATTTCATCGCCCGGCGTATGGAAGACGGCAGCCTGGACATCGACGACGTCGATGCGATCAAGCAGGCGCTGCTCGACGGCCATGCCGGGCTGGACCAGGCGGAAGGCATCATCTTCATTCGGCCGGACAGCACCGCGATCGGCGTGCGCAAGCTGGCAAGCGGCGGGTTTGGGGTCGGCGAGTTCACCGTCGAGACGCCGGACTTCGCCTTTGCGCGCGACCGCCTGGCGGATGCGCCCGCGACGCCGCAATGGGGGCGGCCGACTTGGTCTGCCGAGCTGCAGACCAGCGTGCTGAATGTCATTCGCGGCGTCACCGTCAACGGCGAGCTGGCCGGCGCCGTCGGCGTCGCCGTCACGATCCAGCAGTTCTCGGCGTTTCTCAGCGCGCTGGTCGAGTCCCTGGGACAGAACGCGTTCGCGCTCTATGGCGACGACCTGGTGCTCGCCCACCCCTATCTCGCCCAACCCTATGACGGGCTGTCGCCGGAGCGGCCGCTGCCGGCGCTCGTCGGCTTCGCCGACCCGGTGCTGGCCCATATCTGGGACGGCGCCGACCAGGGCCCGCTCGGCATGATCGACTTCACCGGCGGCGGCGAGGGCCACACCATCAAGGTCTTCGACACCGACTACGTCTTCGTCTACGAGCGGCTCGACGGCTATTCCGATCGGCCGATCGCCGTCGGGTCCTACTTCAGGGTCGACGACATCGGCCAGGAGGTGCAGCGGCTGTTCAGCACCGGTTTCATCGGTCTCGGCATCACGCTGCTCGGCATCGTCGCGGCGCTCATCGTCGCCAAGAAACTGGCCCGCCCGTTCACCAGGGTCGCCAATGCCGCCTCGCGGGTCGGCGAGCTGGCGCTGGACCAGATCGAGGCGCTGCCGCGCAGCCGCATCCGCGAGATCGACGAGCAGGCGCGCGCCTTCAACGGCATGGTGCGCGCGCTGCGCTGGCTGGAGATCTATGTGCCGCGCCGGCTGGCGCGGCGGCTGCTGGCCGCGACCGGCGGCGAGGTGACCTCGCAGCAGGCCGAGGTCTCGGTGATGTTCACCGACATTTCCGGCTTCACCAGTTGGTCGGAAGGCCGCGACGCGACCGAGGTGGCGAGCATGTTGAACCGGCATTTCGCGATGGTCGGCCAGGCGATCGAGGCGACGGGCGGCACCCTCGACAAGTTCATCGGCGACGGCGCGATGGCGTTCTGGGGCGCGCCGGAGCGGCAGCAGGATCACGCCCAGCGGGCATGGCGAACCGCCACGCTGATCGCGGACGCCCTGGCGGCGCAGAACCGCCGGCTCGACGGGCAGGCGCCGCCGCTGCAGATGCGGATCGGCATCCATTGCGGGCCGGTCACGGTCGGCAACATCGGCGCGCCGGAGCGGATGAACTACACCATCGTCGGCGACACGGTGAATGTGTGCCAGCGGCTGGAGCAGATGGGCAGGTCGGTGGAGCGGGAGGGACCCGGCGCGGCACGGGCCACCGTCATCGTGATCAGCGAGGCGATCGCCCGCCGCCTGGACGAACGCCAGCAGGCCGCGCTGAAGCCGTTCGGCGAGGTCGCATTGCGCGGGCGCAGCGAACCGATCGAGGCGTTCCAGTTCGTCCCGCCGCAGTAAGGGCACGCACCGGTCAGGCCGCCGGCAGCCACCGCTGCATGCACCGGACGGCCGTCGCCGGGCCGGCCAGCTGCTCGACATAGCGCACCAGCACCAGCACGCGCCGCCGCCGCGCGCCCGCGCCCTCCCCGTCGACAACCTGGGCGGCGCGGCGTTCCATCTGCGCGAGCAGCGCCGCGATGCGTCCGTCGACCTCGGCGCCCAGCGCCACCGCCTCGGCCCCCGCGCGCATCCGGCGCAGCGCGATCATGTCCGCCTCGATGGCGACCGCATCCGCCATGTCGCTGCCGTCCAGCATCTGCCCGACGGCATCGTCGATCCGGCGCAGCACACGGTCCGCGGTAACCGGCAGCACCGCGTCCGCCAACGTCGCGCGGAAGCGCGGCTCGATCGCCGCCAGCCGCTTGCGCAGGCCGGCGTCGCGCAGGCGCGGCGACACCGCGCGCAGGCCATGGACCGCGGCGGCGACGCTTTCGACCGCCTCGGCGGCATCGGCCGCGGCGGTCGCAGGATCGAACCTGGCCAGCAGCGCCAGCTCGCGCTCCGTATCGGCACAGACGGCGGCGGCAAAGCGCTCGAGCACGACCCGCTCGCCCGCCCTGGCGGCTCCGTCGGCGAAGCCGCCGTTCGCCAGCGCCTCCAGGACCACGGCCGGTGCCGCGAAGTGCAGCGCGGCGGTGACGGCGGCGACATAGCCCTCGTCGGGACCTTGCGCCGCGGCCGCGCGCACCGCGCGGACGATCTCCCCGGCCAGCGCATCGTCGGGGGCCGGCCGCCCGCCATAGGCCAGGACCATCCGCAGTGCCAGAATCTCGCGGTGGGCGGCCAGCGCGGCACGGATCGCGACCAGCCAGCCGGGATCGTCGATCCGCGCGGCGATGCGATCGAAGGCTTCGTCGACGACCTGCGCGCCCGCCGCCCACAGGTCGGGCGCAACGGCGCGCAGCCCCTCGTCCCTGATCGAACGGGCATCGGCAAGGGTCGCGGCGGTCGCTTCCAGAACGGCGGGCGGCAACGCCGGCTCCACAGCCTCCCACATCGGCAGGATGGCGCTGCGGTCGACCGGCCGCAGCGGGTCGGCCGACGCCGACGCTTCGCTCAGCAGCATTTCGAACGGGACGCAGAACAGCCGGCAATGAGTGAGAAACCGAGCCGGCTTCAGCACGCGGATGCGCGCGCGCAGGATCTCGCGGCCGCCGACCGCCGCCGGGTCGACGCCGCCACGGTCGAGCAGGCCGGTGATCTCGATCACCGTGGTGTCGCTCAGCCGGCCGGCCCGGCGCGACAGGTCCGCCAGGACCGCCGTCCGGCTGGTTTCGGGCGGCCGGCTCATCGCACCGCCGCCCGCACCTGCTCCACCCGGCGCGCCAGTTCGAAATCGGGCAGGCCGGTGCGCCAGTCGCGCATCGCGGAAAGGCGGCGGCTGCCGTCGCCGGGCACCGCCCTGCCGACCTGCGCGGCCGGCGCCTCGCTGCGCGGCAGCCGTGGCAGGATGCGGCGCATCTCCTGCACCGTGTCGACCAGGCGGGCCTCGGCGCCGTCACGGCCGACGGTCCACAACGCGACGACATGGTCCCAGCCGTCGAGCAGCCAGTACACCCGCTCGACCAGCGCGCGCAGGGCCGGCGCCATCGCCTCCCAGCGCCGGACCAGCCCGACGATGTCCGTCGCCTGGCGGTCGAAGCGCTCGATCGTCGCCTCGGCGGCAGCGATCGTCGCGCGACAGCGCTGGGCGATGGCCCCGCATGCCGACGTCACGTCGGACGGTGCGGCCGGCGCCCAGTCCTCCAGGCCGCAGACGGCCTCGTGCAACTGCTGCAGCACCAGGCGCAGGCGACCGGGACGGCCTCGCCGAGGCCGAGCGGGGCGAACAGAACGCTCTGCTCCACGATCAGCCTGCGGCAACTCTCGGTCGACAGCGCGGCGGACCCGGCAAAACCGGCAAAGGCGCGGCGCACGTTGGCCGGCAGCTCACCGGCCGCGAGGTCCTCCGGGCGCAACGCTTCGATCTGCACGTCGCTGGCCGCGCAAACCAGGGCGATCAGATCGAGATGGGCGCCCATCCAGGCGCGGCGATCCTCCTCCAGCGCCCGGCGGCTCGACTGCAGCAACTGCGGCCCGGCCAGCCCCTCCGCGCCGACCGCCAGCTGCACCGCGCGCACGGTCCAGGGATCCACAGTCGTCAGCGCGCCGATACGGGCATGCAGCATGTGGTCGTGCGCCGTCAGGCCCAGCGACTGGTCGATGGCCGGCCATGGCATGATGTAGGTGCTGCCGTCGTCGGCGTAGCCCGGCACCATGAGTTCGAGGCCGCCGCGGCGCGCGCAGCGCACCCGGGCCTGGCTCAGGCGTGCCGCGGTGAACGCGACCGCGACGCCGCGGTCGGCAAAGGTCGCCGGCTCCTGGTCGCCGACGGCCCGGCGCTTCGACCCGGCAATAGGCCGCCATGCCGGCTCCAGGTTCCGGTCCGCACCCAATGTGAAGCCCCCACAACGGTCTGACTGCCAGCCAGAACGTGCGAGGTGCCCGGGAGTTCCGAAGCCACGTTCGCAGGGCTGCCGGCGCGCGACCGCCGGCCGTCGTGGCGGGTCAGGCGGCTTCCGCCGCCAGCCAGGCGGCGAGGCAGGCTTGCGCGGCGTCGGCGCCTTCCAGCAGCTCGACATAGCGCGCCAGCGCCATCATGCGCAGGCCGCGCGCGTCGGCCGTCTCGCCGGCGACATCTTCCGCCGCCTTCGCCTTGACGGTGGCGAGCAGCGTGGCGAGGGATCCGGCGAATTCGTCGCCGACGCCCAGCACCTCGGCGGTCGGCCTGGCCCGGGCCAGCGCGACCATGTTGTCTTCGACCGACTGCGCCGCTTCCAGCGAGCCGCCGTCGACCATCTCGCCGACGGCCCGGTCGAGATTGCAGCCGACGGCTCCGGTCATCTGCGGCAGGACACGGTCGATCGTCGTGCTGCGTGCCTCGAACAGTGCGCGCTCGACCTGCAGGCGCATTTGCGGGTCCTTCACCTTGTTGGCGAAGTCCCGCATCAGGGTCAGGCTGTCGACCAGCCCGGCGATGCTTCCCACCACCGCGTTCGCATCGGTCACCGGCTCGCGGCCGAGCGCGGCCAGCGTGCGCTCGAAGCCGGCGCCCAGCACGTCGCACAACCGGCGCAGCGCATCCTGGCCGGGGCCCGGCGTCACGCCGAAGGCATTGGCGGCGAGGACGCCGATGACCGTTCCCGGCGCGCGGAAGTGGGCGGCGGCGACCAGGGTGGTGGCGAAGACCGCCTCCACGCCCAGTGCCTGGGTGCCGCCGAGGATGCCGGCCACCTGGGCGCCGACCTCGTCCGACGGCTGCGGGCGGCCTGGATACTGCAGCAGCGCCCGGATCTCGGCGATCGGCCCGCACGCGCGCAGGGTCGCGCCGATATCGCGCAGCCACTGCGGGTCGCCGACCTGCGACGCGATCTGCTCGAAATGCGCGTCGATGGCGTCCGCTGCGGCCGTCCACAGCGCCTCGGCGGGCGCCTGCAGGCGGTCGTCGCCGATGCCCTTCGCTTCGGCCGCCGCCGCCTCGGCCGCGTTCAGCACCTCGACCGGCAGGCGCTTGGCCACCAGCTGCCAGGCGGGCAGCAGGCCGGCGCGCGCGATGCGTCGGACCGGGTCGCTGGGGGTCTGTTCGTCGCTCAGCAGCATCTCGAACGGCACGCAGAACAGCCGGCGGGCGTTCAGCCGGCGGCGCGGCCGCAGCACCGTGAGCCGCTGGCGCAGGATCGCACGGCCCTTCAGCGCCTGCGGATCGTCGCCGCCGCGTTCCAGCAGGGCCGCGATGTGCAACACCTCGTCGTCGGCGAGGTCGGACAGCTTCTTGCCGAGGACGCCGAGGACCGACGCCGTCGCCGAATTGCCGTTGGTCATGAGACCGCTCCCTTGACCGCTTCCAGCCGCCGGATCAGGTCTGCGTCCTGCGACTTGGTGCGCCAGTCCTGCATCGCGCCGATGCGGCGGACCGAAGTCAGCTTGCCGGCCTCGGCCGGCTCCTGCGCCATGCGCTCCAGCTCCCTGCGCGGCACGAACGGCAGAATCCTGCGGATCTCCTGCACGGCGGTCTGCATGTCGCCTTCGGTGCCCTTCAGCGCCAGGAACCAGCTCGACGCGATGTGGTCCCAACCGTCGAGCAGCCAGTAGAGCCGGGTGACGAGCTCGCGCACCTCGCGGCCCTCGCTGCGCCAGTTCTTCACGAACTTCGCGATATCCTTGATGCGCTCGTCGAGGCGCTTCATCTCGTTCGCGGCGATGAACACGGTCTGCTCGGCCACCCGCGCGATCAGGCTCGCGCTGCCGGCAAGCTCCGAGCGCGTGCCGGCGGCCCAGCCGTCCAGCGACTTGACCAGCGAACGGGCCTCGGTCGCCACCTTGCGCAGGCGGCCGGGCTGGGCGGCACCCGGCACCCCGATCTGGGCCAGGCTCACGCTCTGTTCGGCGATCGCCGCGTAGCATTCGTTCGGCGTGGCGCCGATCTGCTGGGCCAGCGCGTGGAAGGCCTTCCTGATCTGGGCCTGGGTTTCGTCCGCCAGCAGGCTGGAAGCCTTGAGACCCGCGGTGTCGAAGCCGAGGAAGCCGAAGACCCGCTGGATCAGCGCGAAATTGGCGGCCAGGCGAAGGCCGTCGTCCTCGCCCAGCGCGGCCTTGCAGAGCGTTGCCGCGGCCGGCCCGGCCAGGCCGCGCGCACCGATCTCGACCTGGGCGCGGCGCACCTCCCACGGGTTGATGTCGCGGAGCCCGGCGACCAGCCTGTGCAGCTCGCGGTCGTGCAGCGTCATGCTGACAAGTTCCGGCAACGCTTTCCACGGCACCACATAAGTGCCGCCGCTGTCGGCAAAATCGGGCACCAGCAATTCCAGCCCGTCGCGCTGGTTGCGGCGCACCCGCGCCTGGCTGAGCCGCGGCGAGGTGAAGGCGATGGCGACGCCGCGATCCTCGAACGTCACCGGCTTGAGATCGGCACCGCGTGCCAGGAGACGCGCGCCTTCGCTGTGCAACTGCGAGGCGGTACCCTCCGCGGCGGCTGTCTGTGCAGTCACGTCGGTCCCTCCTGTCGCCCTGTGCGACCGGACTACGTCAGGTTCGATTTGAACAACGTCGGCCAAACCGGTTGAGAAACCGTAATTTTTTTCGTATTTGCCAGATACGGTCGGCCCGGCCGGCCTCATGGGGCGCGATGAACGACTATCAGCTCGCCAGCCTGATCACCGGCCTCGTCCTCCTTGTCGCCGTCGGCACGCGCTATTTCTTGTCGCGGCCGGGGACGCAGGCGATGCGCGACCTGCTGCTGTGGGCCGCGATCGTGGCGCTGATCGGGATCGGCTATGGCATCTATGCCGCGGTGAGCGGATGAGCCTGCCGCGCAGCCAGATCTGGCGCGGCATCGGCTACGGCCTCACCGCCGCGTGGATGATCGGCATCCTGGTGGTTTCCGGCAGCGACCCGGCCCACCCCTGGTTCGACTACATCTTCGTCGTACCGCTTGGCGGCTGGATCGTCGGGCTCGGCGTCGCCCGGCTGCTGGCCGGACCGCCGACGCCGCCGCCGCCCGACCGGCCCCGGCCGCGCGACGGCAGCCGCGACTGAGGCCCGGCGCTCACATCGATGTGACAGGCAGGACCGTCGAAAAGCGAATTCGCCCGCACCATATCTGTTCTCAAGGAAGCGCGGGGTTGCCCTCCGCGCAACCGATGGACCGCCGTCGCGCCAACCTCCTCTTCCCCTCTGCCTCCTGGCGCGGCGGCGGTCGCTTCGTTTCCCGCCCCGGCCGTACCGACGCCGGGTCTCAGTGGAAGCGGGCGGACACGCTGCCCAGCTGCGCGATCTCGATCTCGACCGTCGACCCCGGCCCCGGCCAGTGGGTGCGGACCAGGCTGCCCAGCATCACGATCTCGCCGGCGGCGAGCCCGGTCTCGGCGGTGGCGGCGCCGTTGGCCAGCCATTCCAGTGCCGCCAGCGGCTCGCCCAGGATTTCCGCTCCCCTGCCGCTGCCGACCTCGACGCCGTCGATGACCATGCGGCCGGTCAGAGCCGCCAGCGCATCCGGCGCGACGGTCGCAACCGGCCGCCCCAGGATGCAGCCGGCATGGAAGAAATCGTCGGCAATCAGGCTGGGCGCGCCGAGCGTGCGATAGTCGACATAGCGCTCGTCGACGATCTCGATCGCCGCCATGCAGGCGCCGATCGCCGCGCCGACCGCTGCCCGTGTCCATGGTCGTCCGGAGGCGGGCAGGTCGCGGCCCAGCCGCACCGCGATCTCGCACTCGACCCCGACGCGCGCATAGTCGGCCACCGCCAGGTCGGCCGAGCCCTGGTACAGCCCGCCGGCGCGGATGCGGCCGGCGCAGGGCCGGTCGATCGCCAGGAACTCCTGCATCACCGGCGTCGTGCAGCCGATCTTCCAGCCGACCTGGACCCCGTCGCGGCCGACCAGATGCCGGTGCAGCCGGGCCTGGATCGCATAGGCCGTCGCCTCGTCGAGCCCGTCCGCGCCGGCGCCGAAGCCGCCGAACGGACGATGCGCCAGCCGGTCCGCGGCCAGCGTCCGCGCGGCGGCCTCCGTGTCCATGCCGGTCATTCCGGCGGGTCCTGCGGCTCGACGCCCAGGCCGCGCACCAGCGCGCGGATCGCCTCGGCGACGCGGTCGAGCGCGGCGGCGTCGGTGCCGCGCGAGATCAGCGAGGTGCCGAAGCGGCCGCCGCCGTAGAAGGGATAGCTGCCGATCTCCACCGACGGGTGCGCCTCCTGGATGGCGCCCAGGCCCGCCGCGATGGCGCCCTCGCCGATCGGCGCCACCACGGTGCGCGACAGCATCGGGCTGCCGCCCTTCAGGGTGTGCTTGATGCTGTCGAACATGGCCTGCATGATCCGCGGGACGCCGGCCATCACATAGACATTCTCCAGCCGGAAGCCCGGCGCGCCGCTGACCGGGTTCTCGATCAGCTCGGCGCCGACGGGGATGTCGGCCATTTTCAGCCGCGCCTCGTTCAGCTCGATCGTCGTCGTCGCGTAGTAGGACTCCAGCCGTCGCCGCGCCTCGCCGTTGCGCTCGATCGCCACCCCGAAGGCGGCGGCGACGGAATCGGCGGTGATATCGTCGTGGGTCGGCCCGATGCCGCCGGTGGTGAAGACGTAGTCGTAGCTGGCCCGCACCGCGTTGACCGTCTCGACGATGGTCTGCTTCACGTCGGGGATCACCCGGACCTCGAGCAGGCGCACGCCGACGTCGTTCAGCCCCGCGGCGACATAGGGCAGGTTGGCGTCGTGGGTCCGGCCCGACAGGATCTCGTTGCCGATGATCAGCAGGCAGGCGGTGACCGTCGCATTCTCACTCGGCATCGCCGCCCGTCTCCTCTGTCGCGGCGTCCGGCTCGCCCTCGGTGTAGCCCAGCTGGCGCATGCAGGACTCGATCAGGCTCAGCCGGCGCGCGCGCTCGTCATAGCGGCGCATGTCGTCGCGGCTGTACAGCGCATCGCGGCCGACCGTGACGCCGCGCTGCGTGTCCTCGATGCGGGCCACGAAATCGTCCTCGACCTGCTCGCGGGCGAAGGCCTCGCACCGCGCGATGTCGGCATCGCGCGTCGCCTCGTCCACACCCGGCTTGGTCCACACCGTCGGCGCGCAGCCGGCCGCACTGGCCAGCAGCGCTGCCAGCAGCACCGGCACGCTGATCCCGCCTGTTCGCATCGCTTCCCTCGTCACAGCCGGCCGATCGCCGATCTTGCGCGGGCGGTACCATGCGATACCGTGGCCCCGGGGAGCAAGACCAGAGCGGCGGCCCGGCGAGCGGCCGCGCGCCAGCGGGAGGACACGCGATGGCACCGGGCCAGGCGGCGGACGGCCTGACGATCGGCCTCGACATCGGCACCAGCGGCGCCAAGGGCCTGCTGGTCGACCCGACCGGCAGCGTCGTCGCCGAGGCCGGGGTCGAATATCCCCTGCTGACGCCACGGCCCGGCTGGACCGAACAGGACCCGGAGGCTTGGTGGCAGGCGACCCTGACGATCCTGCGCAGGCTGGCCGAGACCGCACCCCGGCCGCCGCTGGCGCTCGGCCTCACCGGCCAGATGCACGGGGCAACCTTCGTCGATGCCGACGGCGCCGCGATCCGGCCGGCCCTGCTGTGGAACGACCAGCGCACCGGCGCCGAGTGCGACCGGATCACCGATCTGCTGGGCGCGGCGCGGCTGCGCGCGATCACCGGCAACCCGGCGCTGACCGGCTTCCAGGCGCCGAAGATCCTCTGGCTGCGCGCGCACGAGCCCGAGGCCTATGCCCGCATCGCCCGCGTGTTGCTGCCGAAGGACTTCATCCGCCACCGGCTGACCGGGGTTGCGGCCACCGACCCCTCCGACGCCGCCGGCACGTTGCTGCTCGACCTCGCCGCCCGCGACTGGGCGCCGGAAATCCTCGACGCGCTGGCGATTCCGCGGGACTGGCTGCCGCGGGTGTGCGAGGGGCCGGAGATCACCGGCCGGCTGAGCGGCGCGGCGGCGGCCGCGACCGGCCTGCCGGAGGGGCTGCCGGTGGTCGCCGGCGGCGGCGACAATGCGGCGGCGGCCGTCGGCAGCGGCGTCGTGCGCGAAGGCCGCGGCCTGGTCTCGATCGGCACCTCCGGCGTGGTGTTCGTCCACACCGACCGGCCGACGGTCGACCCGAGCGGCGCGCTGCACGCCTTCTGCCACGCGGTGCCCGGCGGCTATCACCTGATGGGGGTGGTGCTGTCGGCCGGCGGTGCGCTCAGATGGTACCGCGACGTGATCGGCGCCGACACCGCGGACGGCGAGGATCCCTACGACGCGATCCAGCGCACAGCGGCCGCGGCGCCGGCAGGCTGCGACGGCGCCGTCTTCCTGCCCTACCTGGCCGGCGAGCGGACGCCGCACATGGACCCGGACGCCCGCGCCGCCTGGGTCGGCCTGACGCTGGCGCATGGCCGGGCGCACATGGCCCGGGCCGTCCTGGAAGGCGTCGCCTTCGCCCTGCGCCAGTCGCTGGAACGCATCGCCGCCCTCGGCATCCCGGTCGACGGCCTCAACGCCGTCGGCGGCGGCGTGCGCGGCGACCTGTGGCGGGCGATCATCGCGGCTGCACTCGACCAGCCGCTGCAACGGCTGAGCGCGGAGCAGGGCCCGGCCTACGGCGCCGCCCTGCTCGCCGCCGTCGGCGCCGGCGTCCATGCCGACGTGGTCGCCGCGGCCGACGCCTGCGTGCGTCCTGCCGGGCCGGCCGAGCGGCCGGATACGGCCCTTCGCGCCGCGATGGACCCGGCCTACCGGGCGTTCGCGCGCCTCTATCCCGCGCTGAGGGCCGCGCGCGGCTGACCGCCCGCTTCCCGCCCCGCCGCGCCTATGCCGAGCTGCCCGCCGATGCGGCTCGCCGACAATCTCTCAGATCGTCACTGCGATAAATAATACTCGTAAAAAGCGTATCAAGAGTCTTACCGCTGGCAGCATTCCTGTCGGCCTTTGGTCGCGCCGCCGACGCCCGCTCGTGGCCGTGCGGCCGGCTGGCCCAGCTTCGACATCGTGTGAATAGAGTGCAGCAATCACATGATTCTAAGTGAATTCTCTGGACCCACCCGACAGCCTGTTCTATGTTTATCCACAGGGGATGGATACCATGGCAGTCACGCAGCGTGAGGCCACAGAAAAGAGTCCATTCTGGCCGGCATTTCATTGACGACCCAATATTTCCCATGCTATCCCAGCGACACCCTGGACGCGCACGGGAGGGGTGTGTGGCGCCGCAGGAGACCGGAGGGCAGATCGGCAGCGATCGAGGAACGGACATCGGCGGGACAGGGCGCGGGGCGGGCCCGATCCGTCGAGGAGATGCGGCGTGGGCTTCTTCCATGGCAAGCACGAGAAGGTCCTGGACAAGAAGGGACGGGTTTCGATCCCCTCTGACTTCCGGGCTGCCCTCGGCGAGGACCTCGACAAGGGGATCTACGCCTTCGCCTCGTTCGGCACCTCCGCGAACTCCGTCCAGGTCTGGCCGGCGCTGCGCATGCAGCGGCTGGTGCGCAAGATGGATGAGAAGTTCGATCGGCTGTCGCTGACCCAGCGCAAGATCGCCCGCGTGGTGCTGAGCCGCAGCCGGCGGCTGATCGTCGAGGACACCGGCCGCATCCAGCCGACACCGGAGCTGCTGGGGCATGCCGGCATCGCGGAAAAAATCGCCTTCGTCGGCGAAGGCGCGACGTTTGCCATGTGGGAACCGTCAGCCTACGAGGCCTACGACAGGGCGTTGCAGGCCGAAATCGAGGCGATCCCGGAGAGCGAGACCGAGGATCTGCTGTTCAGCATCGTTTCGGGGGGAGACGACCTGTGACGAACGAAGGCAATGCCGTGACAGCCACCCTGCAGACCACCGGCACCGCCGCGGGCCATACCCCGGTCCTGCGCGACGAGGTCATCGACGCCCTGAACCTGCGCGAGGGCGGCATCTACGTCGACGGCACCTTCGGCGCCGGCGGCTACACCGCCGAGATGCTGCGCCGCACTGCCTGCTTCGTCTGTGCCATCGATCGCGACCCCAGTGCGGTGCGCCGCGGCCGGCGGCTGGCGCGCGACTATCCCGGCCGGCTGATGATGGTGCACGGCCGCTTCGGCGACATGGCGCGCCTGCTGCGCGACCGCGGGATCGAGCAGATCGACGGGGTGGCGCTGGATCTGGGCGTCTCGTCGATGCAGATCGACACGCCGGAGCGCGGATTCAGCTTCAGGTACGACGGCTTCCTCGACATGCGGATGGATACCAGCGACGAGGACGGCCCGACCGCCGCCGACATCGTCAACAGCTGGTCCGAGCGCGAGCTGGCGGACATCATCTACACCTACGGCGAGGAGCGGAACGCCCGCGCGGTGGCCCGCGCCATCGTCGCCGCCCGGCTGCAGGCGCCGATCGCGACGACGCGCCGGCTGGCCGAGATCGTGCGCGGCGTGGTGCGGTCCGGCCGCGACCAGATCGACGGCGCGACCCGCACGTTCCAGGCGCTGCGCATCAAGGTCAACGACGAGGTCGGCGAGCTGAACCGCGGCATGGCCGCGGCCGAGCAGATGCTGAGCCCCGGCGGCCGCATGGCAGTGGTCTCGTTCCAGTCGATCGACGACCGGCTGGTGAAGACCTTCCTGCGCGTGCGCTGCGGCGCGGCGCCGAACCCGTCGCGCCACCTGCCGGAGCTGCTGCGCCGGCGGCCGCCCAGTTTCCGCCTGCTGTCCGGCAAGGCCGTCCGGCCGAGCCTGCTGGAAGCGGAGACCAACCCGCGCGCCCGTTCCGCCCGGCTGCGCATCGCCGAGCGCACCGACGCGCCGGCCATGCCCGCCGGCGAAGACGACCCGCTGGCGGGGACCCGCGCGTGATCCGCTGGTCCATAGCGATCTGGCTGGTGCTGATCGCCGGCGCCGGCGGCAGCCTGTATCACCTGAAGTACAAGGTGGAGGCGCTGGAGCACGAGCTCGCCGCGATCCACGGCGACATCGAGGCCAACCGCGACGCGGTGGCCATGCTCCACGCCGAATGGTCCTACCTGAACGACCCGACGCGGATCGAGGCCTATGCCGGCCACTACCTGTCGACACGCCCGGCCACCGTGCACGACATCGTGGCGTTCGACGCCATCCCGATGGCGCCGGGCCATGTGTACGACGCCAGCCTGCCCGCCGCACCCGACGGCGTGACGCCGCCGCCGCTGCCGCCCCTGCCGCCGCGGCGCACGACCGAGCCCGGCGCGACCCCGCTGGTCGGCAACGACGGCGCGGACGGCATGATCGTCGCCGACGCCGAGACGGCGCCGCCGCCCGAGCTCGCCCTGGTCCCGGCCGGCCCGGCCCAGGCCGGAGTCGCCACCGCGGCCGCCGCGCCGCAGGATGCGATCGGCGCGCTGATCGCAAATGTGCTCGACAGCCACTCCGCCTCGTCCACCGACGGGCCGCCCGCTGGCCTGAGCTTCCCGCGGGGGATCGCGCAATGAGGTTGTGGCGATCGAAGCCCGCGAGCCCCGCCCGCCAGCCCGCGGCGTTGCGCGCCGGCATCGACCTGCGCGCGCAGGGCGCACGCGGCGCCGAGATCCCGGCTTCGCGCTCCGTCGAGGTCGGCCGCACGCGCCTGGTCGTGGCCAGCGTGCTGTTTTCGATCGGTTTCCTGGCGGTCGCCGGCCGGCTCGTCGACGCCATGGTGATCGGCCCGGCCATGACGCCGGTCGCCGAGCCGGCGGAAGAGGCAACTGCGACCGCACGCCGCGCCGACATCGTCGACCGCAACGGCCTGCTGCTGGCAACCAGCGTGGTCACCAAGTCGCTCTATGCCAATCCGAGCGAGATCCTGGACGTCGAGAGCGCGACCGCGGCCCTGATCACGGTGCTGCCCGAACTGAGCGCAGACACGGTCCGCCAGCGGCTGTCGCTCGACCGCCAGTTCATCTGGCTGGCCCGCAACCTGACGCCCAGCGAGTATCTGGCCGTCCACCGCCTCGGCATCCCCGGCTTCTACTTCCTCGACGAGCCGCGCCGGATCTACCCGCAGGGCGCGCTGACCGGCCACGTGGTCGGCTTCACCGACGTGGACGGCCACGGCCTCAGCGGCATCGAGCAGTCGTTCGACGAGGCGCTGCTATCGGGCCAGGGCCCGATGACGCTGTCGCTCGATCTCAGGGTGCAGCACATCCTGCGCGAGGAACTGTCGGCCGGCGCCGAGGAGTTCCAGGCGATCGGGGCGTCCGGCATGGTGATGAACGCCAACACGGGCGAGGTGCTGGCGATGGTCAGCCTGCCCGACTTCGACCCGAACCACCCCGGCGAGGCCGAGGAAATCGCCCGTTTCAACCGCAACACGCTGGGCGTCTACGAGATGGGCAGCGTGTTCAAGATCTTCAACACGGCGATGGTGCTGGACGCCGGCCTCGCCAATCCCAACTCGGTCTACGACGCCAGCCACCCGCTGCAGATCGGCCGCTTCACCATCAACGACTTCCATCCGATGTGGCGGCCCTTGACCGTCGCCGAAATACTGGTGCATTCGTCCAACATCGGCTCGGCCCTGATGGCGCGCGGCGCCGGCGCGGAGCGCCAGGAGGCGTTCATGCGCCAGGCCGGCATGCTCGAGCGGTCTCCGGTGGAGCTGCCTGAGGTCGGAGCGCCGATCGTGCCGTCGCCGTGGCGCGACATCAACGTGTTGACCATCGCCTACGGCCACGGCCTGGCGGTGACGCCGATCCAGGTGGTCAGCGGCTTCGCGGCGGTTGCCAATGGCGGCACTCTGGTGCCGGCGACCCTGCTGCGCCACGACCCCGACGACACGGTCGAGGGCCGGCGGATCATCAGCGAGGGCACGTCGGCGATGATGCGCCGGCTGATGCGGCTGGTGGTGTCGGAAGGTTCGGGTCGCGCCAACGCCGACGGCTACGAGGTCGGCGGCAAGACGGGAACCGCGGAAAAGGCGCGTGGACGCAGCGGCTATAACGAGAATGCGGTGCTGTCCTCCTTCATCGGCGTGTTCCCGATGCAGGATCCGCAGTATGTCGTGCTGGTCTCGCTGGACGAGCCGAAGGGCAATGCGGAGACCTACGGCTTCGCCACCGGCGGCTGGGTGTCCGCCCCGGTGGTCAGCCGCGTGGTCTCGCGCATCGGCCCGCTGCTCGGCGTGGACCCGGTCGATCCCGACGATCCGGCGGTGCGCAATGCCCTGGATTTCACCATTGCCGGCCAATGAGCATGGCGGGGGACGATAATATGCGGCTGTCCGTGCTGACGCGCGCCGCCGGCCTGCCCGACCCCGATCGAGACCTGGACGTTTCCGGCCTTGCCGTCGACTCGCGCGCGGTGAAGCCCGGCGACCTGTTCGCTGCCCTCCCCGGCGAACGGGCGGACGGGCGCGATTTCATTGCCAGCGCGCTCGCCGCCGGTGCCCGCGCGGTGCTGACCGCGCCGGGCACCGGCGCTTCCCTCGCCGGCATCGTCGTCGAAACGCCCAATCCGCGCCGGGCGCTGGCACAGATGGCCGCCGCATTCTACGGCCGGCAGCCCGAGCATGTCGCCGCCTGCACCGGCACCAACGGCAAGTCATCCACCGTCACCTTTGCCCGACAGATCTGGACCCAGCTTGGATTCCGCGCGGCCAGCCTCGGCACGCTCGGCATCCAGGCCCCCGAACTCGACGAGGCCGGCAGCCTGACGACCCCCGACCCCATCACCCTGCACCACAGGCTGTCCGGTCTCGTCGAGCGCAATCGGGTCACCCACCTGGCGATGGAGGCATCGAGCCACGGGCTGGACCAGTTCCGCATGGACGGCGTGCGCTTCAGCGCCGCCGCCTTCACCAACCTGGCCCGCGACCACCTCGACTACCACCCCACCATGGAGGCCTATTTCCAGGCCAAGGCCCGCCTGTTCACCGACCTGCTGCCCGACGGCGGCGCGGCGGTGCTGAACGCCGACATTCCGGAGTTCGAACGCCTGCACGCGATCGCCTCGGCGCGGGGCCATCGCCTGCTCGACTACGGCCGCCGCGCACGGGCGCTGCGCCTGCTCGACCTGACCACCGTGGTGGCCGGCCAGCGCGCGACGCTGGAGATCCTCGGCCGGCGCCACGAGGTGGTCGTGCCGCTGATCGGCGCCTTCCAGGTCGAGAACGCACTGGCCGCGCTGGGCCTTGTCGTCGGATGCGGCGTCGATGCCGACAAGGCGGTCGGCTGCCTCGCCCGCCTGACCGGGGTGCCGGGACGGCTGGAGCCGGTGGGCGGCATCGACGGCGCCAGCGTCATCGTCGACTACTCGCACAAGCCGCAGGCGCTGGAGGCGGCGCTGGCCGCCCTGCGCCCGCATGTCGACGGCCGGCTGATCGTGGTGTTCGGCTGCGGCGGCGACCGCGACCCGGGCAAGCGGCCGATGATGGGCGCGGTCGCGGCCCGACTGGCCGACTTCGTCATCGTCACCGACGACAACCCGCGCAGCGAAGACCCGGCCCGGATCCGCCGCGAGACCATGGCCGGCTGCCCCGACGCCGTCGAGATCGGCGACCGCGCCGAGGCCATCGCCGCGGCCATCGACATGGCGCGCGCGGAAGACCTGGTGCTGATCGCCGGCAAGGGCCACGAATCCGGCCAGACCGCCGGCGGCGTCACCCGGCCGTTCGACGACCGCGCGGTGGCCCGGCAGATCATCGCCGACCGGCGCGGCCGGCGGGACGGCGGCCGGTGAGCGCATCCGGCCCGCGCCCGCTGTGGACGGCGACCGAGGCCGCGGCGGCGGTCGAAGGCGGAACCACCGGCACCTGGTCGGCGACCGGCGTGTCGATCGACAGCCGCACGGTGGCGGCCGGCGACCTGTTCATCGCGCTGCGCGGACCGCACCACGACGGCCATGACCATGTCGAACAGGCGCTGCAGGCCGGCGCCGTCGGGGCGGCGGTGGCGCGCATTCCCGCCGGCATCGACAGCGGCGATCCGCGCCTGCTGCGGGTCGCCGACACCGCGGCGGCGCTGACCGCTCTGGGCCGGGCCGCACGCCGCCGCACGGCGGCGAAGGTGGTGGCGGTCACCGGCAGCGTCGGCAAGACCAGCACCAAGGAGGCGCTGCGGCTGGTGCTGTCGCAGCAGGGCGCCACCTCGGCATCGCGCGGCAACCTCAACAACCAGTTCGGCACGCCGCTGTCGCTGGCGCGGATGCCGGCCGACTGCGCCTATGGCGTGTTCGAGGCCGGCATGAACCATGCCGGCGAGCTGCGCGATCTGGCAGGGCTGATCCGCCCGCACGTCGCGGTCATCACCAATGTCGAGCCGGTGCACATCGAGAATTTCGCCAGCGTCGAGGGCATCGCCGACGCCAAGGCCGAGCTGCTCGAGGGCGTGGTCGAGGGCGGCGCGGCGGTGCTGCCCCGCGACAGCCGCCACTATGCGCGGCTGCGCGAGAAGGCTTTCGCCTGCGGGATCGCCCGGGTGCTCGATTTCGGCAAGGCGCCGGAAGCCTATGCCCATCTGCTCGACTATGCCGTCCAGGGTTCGGCGACACGGGTTGCCGCCGTGGTCGGCGAGCGCGCGATCGCCTATCGCATCGGCGCGCCCGGCCAGCACTGGGTGCTCAACAGCCTGGCGGTGCTTGCCGCCATCGACGCGCTCGGCGCCGACACCGGCGCCGCCGCGCTGGCGCTTGGCGATCTGACCGCCATCGCCGGCCGCGGCCAGCGCCAGACCATCGCCCTTCCCGACGGAGGCACGATCCTGCTGATCGACGACGCCTACAACGCCAGCCCGCCCTCGATGCGCGCGGCGTTCGAGATGCTGGCCACCACCGCAGTCTCGCGCGGCGGCCGCCGCATCGCCGTGCTGGGCGACATGCTGGAACTGGGAGCAGACGCCGCCGCCATGCACGCGACGCTGGCCGACGACGTGGCCGCCGCGGCAATCGATCGGGTGCACAGCTGCGGGCCGCTGATGGCCAGCCTGGCCGAGCGGCTACCGGCGCCGCGCCGCGGCCATCACGCCGCCGATGCCGCCGCCCTGGCGCCGCTGGTTCTCGCCGACGTGCGGACCGGCGACGCGGTCCTGGTCAAGGGCTCGCGCGGCAGTCGCATGGACGTCGTCGTCGACAGCCTGCGCGGCCTGGGCCAGGTCCGCGTCGTCAACGGCAAGTAGGGCCGCGACGCGATGCTGTACGAGCTGCTGTTCCCGCTGGCCGATGATGTCGGCTTCTTCAACCTGTTCCAGTACCTGACCTTCAGGACCGGCGGCGCCGGCCTGACCGCGCTCGTGCTGAGTTTCATCGTCGGGCCGAAGATCATCCGCTGGCTGCGGCACAAGCAGCCGGGCGGCCAGCCGATCCGGGCCGACGGCCCGCAGTCGCACATCGTTTCCAAGGCCGGCACGCCGACCATGGGCGGGGTGATGATCCTGCTGTGCGTGGTGATCAGCACGCTGCTGTGGATGCGCCTGGACAACCTGTTCGTCTGGACCGTGCTGCTGGTCACCACCGGCATGGGGCTGCTCGGCTTCAGCGACGACTACCTGAAGCTGACCAAGCGCAACAGCAAGGGCGTCAGCGGCCGAGTCAAGCTGCTGGCCCAGTTCCTGCTGTCGCTGATCGCCGCCTTCCTGATAACCATGGCCACCGACGAAGGCATCGCGCTGAAGCTGGCGGTGCCGTTCTTCAAGGACTTCATGCCCAACCTGGGCTGGTTCTACGTGGTGTTCGCAGCGGTGGTGATGGTCGGCTCGTCCAACGCGGTCAACCTGACCGACGGGCTGGACGGGCTCGCGATCGTGCCGGTGATGATCGCGTCGGGCTGCTTCGCCCTGATCGCCTATCTGGTCGGCAACTTCAACTTCGCGGAATACCTGCAGATCCAGTTCGTGCCGGGGGCCGGCGACCTGGCGGTGTTCTGCGGCGCCATGGTCGGTGCCGCGCTCGGCTTCCTCTGGTTCAATGCGCCGCCGGCGATGGTGTTCATGGGCGACACCGGGTCGCTCGCCATGGGCGGCGCGCTGGGTGCAATCGCCGTGATTGCCAAGCACGAGCTGGTGCTGGTGATCATCGGCGGCCTGTTCGTGCTGGAAGCGGTCTCGGTCATCGTCCAGGTCGCCTCGTTCAAGATGACCGGTCGGCGGGTGTTCCGCATGGCGCCGCTGCACCACCACTTCGAACAGAAGGGCTGGGCGGAGCCGACCATCGTGATCCGCTTCTGGATCATCGCGTCGATCCTGGCGCTGGTCGGTCTCGCCACGCTGAAGCTGCGATGACCGCGCCGTCTGCCAGCCTGGACCTGTCGCGCTATGCCGGCGCGCGCTGCGGGGTGATGGGTCTTGCCCGCTCCGGCCTCGCCGCCGCCGAAGCGCTGGCCGATGCCGGCGCCGCGGTGACCGCCTGGGACGACGGCGAAGCCGCGCGCGGGCGCGTGGCGCGGCCCGACGTGACGCTGGCGCCGCTCGACCGCCAGGACCTGGCCGGGTTCCGCATGATCGTATGGAGCCCGGGCATTCCGCATCTGCACCCGCAGCCGCATCCGGCCGCCACCGCGGCGGCGCGAGCCGGCTGTCCGCTGGTCAGCGACATCGCACTGCTGGCCGAGGCGGCCGGCGACACGCCGCTGGTCGGGATCACCGGCACCAACGGCAAGTCGACCACCACCGCGCTGATCGGACACCTGCTGGCCAGCGCCGGCGTGCCCTGCGCCGTCGGCGGCAACATCGGCGCGCCGGCGCTGTCGCTGCCGCGGCTCGGGCCCGACGGCGTCTATGTGATCGAGCTGTCGTCCTACCAGCTCGAGCTGATCGACCGCGGCCGCTTCCGGGTCGCCGTGCTGCTGAACGTCACCCCCGACCATCTCGACCGGCACGGCGGCATGGACGGCTATGTCGCCGCCAAGCGCCGGCTGTTCGACCGCATGGACGCCGACGACGTCGCCATCGTGTGCGTCGACGACGAATGGACGCGGGCGATTGCCGCCGACCTCGCCAGCGCCGGCCGCCACGTGGTCCGGGTCGGCACCGGCGACGACAGCGAGTGCCTGTTCCACGTCGACGCGGCCGGCCGGCTGCACGACCGGCTCGACGATGCGCCGGCGGCGCCCGTCGACCTGACCGCCGCGGCCGGCCTGCCCGGCCGCCACAACTGGCAGAATGCGGTCGCCGCCTATGCCGCGGTGCGCATGCTGAAGCTGTCGCCGCGGACGATCGCGGCCGGCCTTGCCAGCTTCGCCGGCCTCGCCCACCGCATCCAGATCGTTGCCGAAGCCGGCGGCGTGCGGTTCGTCAACGACAGCAAGGCGACCAATGCCGAGGCCGCCGCCCATGCGCTGGCCTGCTTCGAGCGCATCCACTGGATTGCCGGCGGCGTGCCCAAGGCCGGCGGCATCGAGGCGCTGCGGCCGCTGTTCGGCCGCATCGCCCACGCCTATCTGATCGGCGAAGCCGCCGCGGACTTCGCCGCGACCCTGGCCGGCACGGTTCCCGCCACCCGCAGCGGCACGCTGGCGCGCGCCGTGGCCGACGCCTTCGCCGGCGCCCGTGCCGCCGGCGACGGCGTGGTGCTGCTGTCGCCGGCCTGCGCCTCGTTCGACCAGTTCGCCAACTTCGAGGCCCGCGGCGACGCCTTCGCGGCGCTGGCCCGGGCGGCCGCCGAGAACCCCGGGGCGCCGGCATGAGCAGCTTCACCCGTATCGACCGCTCGATCGTCGGCCGCTGGTGGTGGACCGTCGACCGCTGGAACCTGGTGGCGGTGATGCTGGTCATCGCCATCGGCATCCTGCTGATCCTGGCCGCCGGCCCGCCGGCGGCGGAGCGCATCCCGCTGCCGTCGTTCCACTTCGTCGAGCGGCAGTTCATGATGCTGCCGCTGGCGATCGCGCTGATGCTCGGCGTGTCGATGCTGTCGCCGCGCGGGGTGCGGCGGCTGGCGCTGCTGATGTTCGTCGGCGGGCTAGCCGCATCGGCGGCGACGCTGGTGATCGGCGAGGAGATCAAGGGCGCCCAGCGCTGGATCAACGTCGCCGGCTTCTCGCTGCAGCCGACCGAATTCCTGAAGCCGGGTTTCGCCGTGGTCGCCGCCTGGCTGTTCGCCAAGGCGCAGAGCACCGCCGGCTTTCCCGGCCGCAGCATCTGCATCGCGCTGTTCGGCCTGACCATGACCGTGATCCTGTCGCAGCCGGATCTGGGCATGGCGGCGGTGGTCGGCGCGGTCTGGTTCGGCCAGTTCTTCCTGGCCGGCCTGCCGCTGCTGCTGGTCGGCCTGCTGATCATCGGGGCCGTCGGCGCCCTGGTCGGCGCCTATTACGGCTTCGACCACGTGTCCAGCCGCATCGACCGGTTCCTCGATCCCGATTCCGGCGACACCTACCAGATCGACCGCTCGCTGGCGGCGTTCGAGAATGGCGGCATCTTCGGCCGCGGGCCGGGCGAGGGCCGGATCAAGGACCAGCTGCCCGACGCCCACTCCGACTTCGTGTTCGCGGTCGCAGGCGAGGAATACGGCCTGCTGTTCTGCCTGCTGGTCGTCGGCCTGTTCGCGCTGATCGTGCTGCGCGGCTACAGCCGGGTGATGCAGTCGCAAAGCCTGTTCATCCTGCTGGCGGCGGCCGGGCTGTTCACCCAGTACGGCCTGCAGGCGCTGATCAACATGGCCTCGGCGCTGAAGCTGATGCCGACCAAGGGGATGACGCTGCCGTTCATCTCCTACGGCGGCTCCTCGCTGTTCGCGATCGCGATCGGCATGGGCATGGCGCTGGCGCTGACCCGGCTGTGGACCGACGACGGGGACGGCCTGTGACCGGCGCACAGAAGACCGTCGTGCTGGCCGCCGGAGGCTCCGGCGGCCACATCTACCCGGCCCGCGCGCTGGCCGAGACCCTGATCGCGCGCGGCCACAAGGTGGTGCTGGTCACCGACCGCCGCGGTGCCGCCTTCGACGACGCGCTGCCCCAGGTGCAGGTGTTCCGGGTCCAGGCCGGCGCGCCGTCGGGCCGCGGCTTCTGGGGCAAGCTCGACGGCGTCGGCCGCATCCTGCGCGGCCTGGGCCAGGCCCGCCGCATCCTGCGCGAGCTGCGACCTGCGGTTGTCGTCGGTTTCGGCGGCTACGCCTCGGTGCCGACAATCATGGCCGCGACTCGGCAAGGACTCGCCACCGTGCTGCACGAGCAGAACGCAGTTCTAGGTCGCGCGAATCGAATGCTTGCCCCGCGAGTCGGTAAAATCGCGACCGCCTTTCCGAGTATTCGGGGGGTTTCCGATCAGAATTCGGGTAAGCTGTCACGAACTGGAAACCCGATTCGCGCGGAGATCGCGGCCTTGGCCGAAACCCCGTACAACCCGCCGGAATCTGCGGAAAAGCTGCACCTGCTGGTGTTCGGCGGCAGCCAGGGTTCGCGCGCGCTGAGCCTGCTGGTGCCCGCCGCCGTGGCGCTGCTGGACGCCGGCCACCGCGGTCGGCTGGCGGTCGCCCAGCAGTGCCGTCCGGAGGACCTGGACGAGGTCCGCGCCGCCTATGCCGCGAGCGGCGTGCAGGCGGAGGTGGCGACCTATTTCAACGACATGGCGGACCGGCTGCGGGGCGCCCACCTGGCGATCACCCGGGCCGGCGCCTCGACCATCGCCGAGCTGTCGGCGGCCGGGCGGCCGGCGATCCTGGTGCCCTATCCCTACGCCACCGACGACCACCAGCGCGCCAATGCCGAGCAGCTGGCCGCGGCCGGCGGCGCCTGGACGATGATCGAGGCGGAGACCACCGCGGAAGACCTGGCCGCCGCGTTGCGCCGGCTGATGGACGACACGGCCGCGCTGGCCGAGGCGGCGGAGCGCGCGCGCGGCTTCGGCATCGTCGACGGCGCGGCGCGGCTGGCCGACCTGGTCGAGGCCTGCGCCGGCATCAACCGCGCCGCGGATGCGGCACTGGCGGTGGCGTCATGACCGGTGCGATGCCCTTCGACATCGGCACGCTGCACTTCATCGGCATCGGCGGCATCGGCATGAGCGGCATCGCCGAGGTCATGCACACCCTGGGCTACAAGGTGCAGGGCAGCGACGTGGCCGAGAACGCCAACGTCAAGCGCCTGCGCGCGCTGGGCATCCCGGTGACGGTCGGTCACGACGCCGCCAACCTGGGCGACGCGGCGGTGGCGGTGGTGTCGTCGGCGATCAAGGCCGGCAACCCGGAGCTGGACGCCGCCCGCGCCGCGCGCACGCCGGTCGTGCCGCGGGCCGAGATGCTGGGCGAGCTGATGCGGCTGAAGTGGTCGGTCGCCATCGGCGGCACCCACGGCAAGACCACCACCACCTCGATGGTCGCCGCCCTGCTCGATGCCGGCGGCATGGACCCGACCGTGATCAACGGCGGCGTCATCAACGCCTACGGCACCAATGCGCGCCTGGGCAAGGGCGACTGGATGGTGGTCGAGGCCGACGAGAGCGACGGCAGCTTCGTCAACCTGCCGGCGACGGTCGCGGTGGTGACCAACATCGACCGCGAGCACATGGACTACTACGACAGCTTCGCGGACGTGCGCGACGCGTTCCAGGCCTTCGTCGCCAACATCCCGTTCTACGGCTTCGCGGTGATGTGCATCGACCACCCGGAGGTGCAGGCGCTGATCCCGGCGCTGTCCGACCGCAAGGTCATCGCCTATGGCAAGAGCCGGCAGGCCGACGTGCGCGCCACCAACATCGCGATCAGCCCGAGCGGGGCGCAGTTCGACGTGGAGATCGGCGCCCATGTCACCGGCGGGCCGGTCACGCTGCGCGAGCTGAAGCTGCCGATGGCCGGCGAGCACAACGTGCTGAACGCCTGCGCCGCCATCGCCTGCGCGATCGAACTCGGCGTCAACCACGCCGCGATCCGCAAGGGCCTCGCCCGCTTCGGCGGGGTCAAGCGCCGCTTCACCCACACCGGCACCGTCGGCGGTATCACCGTGATCGACGACTACGGCCACCACCCGGTCGAGATCGCCGCCGTGCTGGCCGCGGCCCGCGGCACCGGCGCCGGCCACGTGATCGCCGTGGTCCAGCCGCACCGCTACACCCGGCTCAGCGCGCTGTTCGACGACTTCTGCACCTGCTTCAACGATGCCGACGCGGTGCTGGTCGCCGACGTCTATCCGGCCGGCGAGGCGCCGATCGAGGGCGTCGACCGCGACGCCCTGGTCAGCGGGCTGCGCGCCCATGGCCATCGCCATGCCGAGGCGCTGGACGGCCCGGATGCTTTGGCAGGGCGGGTGGTCGAGCTGGCACGGCCGGGCGATCTGGTCGTCTGCCTCGGTGCCGGCAGCGTCACCGCCTGGGCCAACGCCCTGCCCGAGCAACTGGCCGCGATCCTGGAGCCGGAGCCGGCCGCGGCCGGAGGCCAGGGGCGATGACCGCCGCGATGGCCAGGATTCCCGACATGCCGGCTTCGGCGGGCCCCGCCCTGATCGACCGGATGCCGGCCCTGCGCGGCCGCGTCTCCGCCTGGGCCGAGCTGGGCCGCACCAGCTGGTTCCGGGTCGGCGGACCGGCCGAGGTGCTGGCCCGCCCGGCCGACGCCGACGATCTGGCCACCCTGCTGGCCGGCCTGCCGGGCGACGTGCCGGTGACGGTGATCGGCGTCGCCTCCAACCTGCTGGTGCGCGACGGCGGGGTGCCGGGGGTGGTGGTCAAGTTGGGCCGCGGCTTCGCCGACATCCGGCCGGACGGCACCGACGTGATCGCCGGCGCCGCCGCGCTGGACGTCAACATCGCCAAGGTCGCCGCCGCGGCCGGCATCGCCGGGCTGGAGTTCCTGGTCGGCGTGCCTGGCACGCTCGGCGGCGGACTGCGGATGAATGCCGGCGCCTATGGCCGCGAGCTGCGCGACGTGCTGGTCGAGGCCTATGCGATCGACCGCGCCGGCCGGCACCTGACGCTGGACCTGGACGCGATGGCGATGGACTACCGCCATTGCGGCGCGCCGGACGACCTGATCTTCACTGGGGCGCGCCTGCGCGGCGGCGCCGGCGACCCGGCCGAGATCGCCGCCCGGATGGCCGCGATCCAGGTGGCGCGCGAGCAAAGCCAGCCGATCCGGTCGCGCACCGGCGGCAGCACCTTCGCCAACCCGCCGGGCGCGAAGGCCTGGAAGCTGATCGACCGGGCCGGCTGCCGCGGCCTGCGGCTGGGCGGCGCGCAGGTGTCCGAGCAGCACTGCAACTTCCTGATCAACACCGGCGACGCCACCGCCGCCGACCTGGAGGATCTGGGCGAGACCGTGCGCGCCCGCGTGCTGGCCGCCACCGGCGTGACCCTGCGCTGGGAAATCCGCCGCATCGGCGTGCGCGCGCCCCAGCAGCGGGAGGACGCGTGATGGCCAAGCGCGTCGCCGTGCTGATGGGCGGGATCTCGGCCGAGCGCGAGGTCTCGCTGTCGAGCGGCGCCGGCTGCCTGAAGGCACTGCGCGCCGGCGGCTTCGACGCCTATCCGATCGACGTCACCGACGACATCGCCGCCCTGGTCAAGGCGCTGACCCCGCCGCCCGACTGCGTGTTCAACATGCTGCACGGCCGCTTCGGCGAGGACGGCTGCATCCAGGGCCTGCTCGAGCTGATGGGCGTGCCCTACACCGGTTCCGGCGTGCTGTCGTCGGCGCTGGGCATGGACAAGCGGGTGTCGCGCGCGGTGCTGGAGGCGGCGGGCCTGGCCATGCCGCCGGCGATGCTGATCCATCGCGCCGGCGCCCCGAAGGGCGACCCGATGCCGCGGCCCTTCGTGGTCAAGCCGGTGGCGGAGGGTTCCAGCGTCGGCGTGCGGGTGCTGTTCGAGGGCGACAACGAGCCGGCCTTCGACGCCGAGACCTGGGCCTTCGGCGACGAGGTCTATGTCGAGCGCTACATCCCCGGCCGCGAGATCCAGGCAGCGGTGATCGGCGAAGGCGAAGGCGCCAGCGCGCTGGGCGCGATCGAGATCCGGACCCGGCGCAAGTTCTACGACTACGTCGCCAAGTACACGCCCGGCGAGTCCGAGCACCTGATGCCGGCGCCGATCCACCCCGACGGCTATGCCGAGGTGCTGCGCGTCGCCGAGCGCGCGCACCGCGCCCTGTCGTGCCGCGGCGTCAGCCGCGTCGACCTGCGCTACGACGATACCGGCGGCGAGCCGGGGAAGGTCTACGTGCTGGAGGTCAACACCCAGCCGGGCATGACCCCGACCTCGCTGGTGCCGGAGATCGCCGCCTATCACCGCGTCTCCTATGTGGCGCTGGTGAAGTGGATGGTCGAGCTGGCCACCTGCGACGTGCCGGCCAGCATCCGCAGGCCGGTGCGCCACAAGGGGGACGCGGCATGAACCCGTTCCGCGACGAGCCGCAGCTCGACCCCTATCCCGACGTGTTCGAGGATGCGACCGTCTGGGACAACGTGCGCCCGGTCGGCCGCGACCACCCGGTCCTGGCGCTGCTCAGCGGCCAGCATCCGTCGTGCCGCTGGGTCGACCGCTGGGCGCGCATCGCCGGATTCGCGCTGGCGCTGTGCGTCATCGGCGGCTCGGTCGCCTATGCGGTGCGCTCCGACCTGCCCGCCCGCCTGTCGGAGCAGGTTGCCGACGTCGGCGGCTATGCCGTGCAGCAGGCCGGCTTCCAGGTCGGCGACGTGCTGGTTTCCGGCCGGACCCATACCGAGCTGGAGGCGCTGCGCATCGCCATCGGCCTGAACCGCGGCGACCCGATCCTGGACATGGATCCGGAATCGATCCGCACGCGGATCGAGTCACTTGCCTGGGTGCGCAGCGCCGAAGTGGTGCGCCAGTTGCCCGACATCATCCGCATCCGGCTGGTCGAGCGGGTGCCGTTCGCGCTTTGGCAGCGCAACGGCCGCGTCGCCGTGGTCGACGAGGAGGGCGTGATCCTGCCGGCCACCGGCAGCGAGTCCGAGGCCAGCCTGCCGATCGTCATCGGCGAGCATGCGCCGGACCATGCGCCGCACCTGTTCGCGATCCTGTCGCAGGAGCCGGAGCTGTCGCGCCGGGTCCGCGCCGCCACCTGGATCGACGACCGCCGCTGGACCGTGCGGCTGGACAGCGGGATCGACGTGCTGCTGCCCGCCGACCGGCCGGCCGAGGCCTGGGCGCGGCTGGCGCGGCTGGAGGCCGAGCACATGCTGCTGGAGCGCGACGTCGTCGCCATCGACCTGCGGCAGGACGACAGGCTGACGGTCGAACTGAGCGACGACGCCATCGAGCAAATGGGGATCGGACAGGATGCGTGACGGGCTGGTTGCCGCGCTGGACATCGGCTCCAGCAAGATCTGCTGCCTCATCGCCGACATCTCGCGCGAGGGGCCGCCGCGGGTGACCGGCATCGGCCACCAGATCTCCAGCGGCGTGCGCAATGGCGTGATCACCGACATGGATGCGGTCACCCATGCCATCACCGGCGCCGTGCATGCGGCCGAGGAGATGGCGGGCGAGACCATCGACCGTGTGATCGTGGCGCTGACCGGCTGTGCGCCGCAGTCGCGCACCGTCACCGCATCGCTGCCGATCACCGGCGACCAGGTCACCGATGCCGACATCCGCCGCGTGCTCGAGGCGGGCCGCAGCCGTCACAATCGCGACGACGAGATCGTGCTGCACGCGGTGCCGCGCAGCTTCGGCATCGACGGCCAGTTCGGCATCAGCGACCCGCGCGACATGTACGGCAGCGAGCTGTCGGTGGAGATGCACCTGTGCGGCGCGCCGGCCAGCCACGTCCGCACCCTGCAGAGCTGCGTGCGCCGCGCCCATCTGGTGATGGAGACGCCGGTTGCCGCCGGCTATGCCGCGGGCCTGGCCTGCCTGGTCAGCGACGAGCTGGAGTTGGGCGTCACCCTGGTCGACATGGGCGCCGGCCGCACCTCGTTCGGCGTTTTCTTCGACGGCGCGCTGGTCCATGCCGATTCCGTGCCGGTCGGCGGCGCGCACGTCACCAACGACATCGCCCACGGGCTGTCCACCCCGATCGGCCATGCCGAGCGGATGAAGACGCTGTACGGCGCCGCCCTGCCTTCGCCGTCCGACGCGCAGGAGGTGATCGACGTGCCGCTGGTCGGCGAGGACGGCCGCCGCGACGGCCAGCAGATCCCGCGCGCCGTGGTCAACACCATCATCCAGCCGCGCATGGAGGAGACCTTCGAACTGGTCCGCGCCCGCATCGAGCATTCCGGCGTCGCCAACCAGGCCGGCCGCCGCGTGGTGCTGACCGGCGGCGCCAGCCAGCTGCAGGGCGTCCGCGACTTGGCCGGCCACGTGTTCGACAAGCAGGTCCGCATCGGCCGGCCGATCGGCTTCGCCGGCCTGGCCGAGACCAGCGGCGGCCCGGCATTCGCCACCGTCGCGGGGCTGATCGCCTACGCGGCGCGCGTGCAGCAGGAGCCGGTGCTGCAGACCGTCACCAAACCGCATCGCGCCGGCCTGTTCGGCCGGCTTGGCCTGTGGCTGAAGGAGAGCTTCTGACCATGATACGGCCCGAGCTCACCGCCCGCAGGCTCAGGCGGCTCTGGCGCATCAGCCGGCCGCCGGCGGACCGCACCCCCCATGGCCGACGCAGCAAGGCGCCGCCCGGCCCACCCCCTGAACGAACGGCTGCCTGCAGAGTGGCCGACCCCAAGCACCAAGCCCTAGGCGCATCGAAGCGGAGACAAGCATGACCCTCAACCTCAACATCGAGCAGATCCAGCCGGAGCTTCGCCCGCACATCCTGGTGATCGGCGTCGGTGGTGCCGGCTGCAATGCCGTCAACAACATGATCCGAGCCAAGCTGGAGGGGGTCGAGTTCCTGGTCGCCAACACCGACTCCCAGTCGCTGGCCGCGTCGCTGTGCGAGCGCCGCATCCAGATCGGCGCCAACCTGACCCAGGGCCTGGGCGCCGGCGCCCGGCCCGAGGTCGGCCGCGCCGCCGCCGAGGAGGACCTGGACCAGCTGCTGGCCCAGCTCGACGGCGTGCACATGGCGTTCATCACCGCCGGCATGGGCGGCGGCACCGGCACCGGCGCCGCACCGGTGATCGCGCGCGCGATCCGCGAGCACGGCATCCTGACCGTGGGCGTGGTGACCAAGCCGTTCCACTTCGAGGGCCAGCAGCGCATGCGGATCGCCGAGCAGGGCATCCAGGAGCTGCAGCAGTATGTCGACACGCTGATCGTGATCCCGAACCAGAACCTGTTCCGGATCGCCAGCGAGAAGACCACCTTCGCCGATGCCTTCAACATGGCCGACGAGGTGCTGAACTGCGGCGTGCGCGGGGTCACCGACCTGATGGTGATGCCGGGCCTGATCAACCTGGACTTCGCCGACATCCGCACCGTGATGGGCGAGATGGGCAAGGCGATGATGGGCACCGGCGAGGCCGACGGCGACCGCCGTGCGGTCGATGCCGCCGAGGCCGCCATCTCCAACCCGCTGTTGGACGACGTCTCGATGAAGGGCGCCCGCGGCGTGCTGATCAACATCTCCGGCGGCAACGACATGACCCTCTACGAGGTCGACGAGGCCTGCAACCGCATCCGCGAGGAGGTCGATCCCGACGCCAACATCATCTTCGGCGCCACCTTCGACGATGCGCTCGACGGACGGATGCGGGTCTCGGTGGTCGCCACCGGGATCGAGGCATCCGACGAGGCCGCGCCGCGGACCACCGTGCTGAGCCTGGCCACCGACGCCGGCCGTCCGGTCACCGTGCGCAACCCGGCACGTGCGGCCGATGCGCCGCTGAAGCCGGCCGAGAACTTCGAGGTCAAGGCACAGGCGGCGATCGCCGAGCCGGAAGAGGAAGAGATGGTCGAAGCGGAGCCGGAGCCGGCCCGCCCGGCGGCGGTGCGCGAGCCGGCACCGAAGCCGGCCGCCCAGCCGACGATCCGCACCTACGGCCAGCCGAGCCTCGGCGCCGCGCCGGTGGCCAGCCCGTCGGTGGACACCGGCAGCCGCATGCCGCTGCGCGCCGGCCCGCGCGCCTCGGCGGCGGGTGCGGCGACGACGATGCAGCAGCGTCCGTCGGCCCCGACCTACGGCCACAGCGCGATCCCGGCACCGTCGATGGCCGCGACCGCCCGCGCCATGCCGGAACCGGAGGATGCCGAGGAGCCCTACATGCCGCCGCAGGCGGTGGAGCCGCAGAGCCGGCGCCAGCCGCTGGACGCGCCGGCCGAGGCCGACGAGCCGGGCAAGGGCGGGCGGTTCCGCTTCCGCGGCAAGCACGGTGCCAGCCTGTTCGAGCGGATGACCGGTACCGGCCGCGCCCGCCGCGAGGACGAGGAGCACGACGAGGAGCAGCTCGATCCGGTGGTCGAGCGTCCGCGGGCGCAGGCCCGGCCGACCCGCGAACCGCTCGCCCAGCCGCAGCTGACCGGACTGGAAAGCGAGGAGCGGCCGTCGTCGCAGCGCCAGCCTGAGGACGACATGCTGGACATCCCGGCATTCCTGCGTCGCCAGGCCAATTGATCGACTTGCGCTAGTCACCGCAACAGCGTCGGCATGGTGCGATGCCCCCGCCGCCCCCCGGCGGGGGCATCACTTTTTGCGGCAGTCTCGGCGTCGCAACCTGCGCCCGGCGCTTGACGGCGGCGGGCACCCGGCGGTAGCTAGGCCGCATGTACGGGCAGTACGGCATTGCGCGGCGAATTACCGTCCCGGCCCCCGAGGAGGGTCCGGGTCACGGTTACGCCTGCGTTTCGTCTTGCCGAGAGGAGACATCCGACGATGTCCGCCACTGCCGCACCAGCCACCGCTCCAGCCGCCGGCGCTGAGCGACCGCATCCTGCCGAAGCCACAGCGCCCGCGCCGTCGTGCTGGCGTTTCCGTATGGTCGGCGACGCCGACCCCGGCCTGCTGCCCCGCGTTGTCGCCCCGATCGCCAAGCTTGGCCTGGTCCCGGACCGCTGCGCATTCGATCTGCGCGGCGACGGGCTCGCCATGATCGAGCTCGTCGTCGCCGGGCTCGGCCCCTGCCAGGCCGAACACATGCGGCTCTGCTATGCCGGCCTGCCGACGATGCGGGCGGTCGATCTGTCCGCCGCGTCAGACTGAGGGGCGACGGCGATGCAGGAACGCCTCTACATCTTCGACACCACGCTGCGCGACGGCGCGCAGACCCAGGGTGTCGACTTCTCCGTCAACGACAAGACCGCCGTCGCCCACGCGCTGGACGCCCTCGGCGTCGCCTATGTCGAGGGCGGCTGGCCGGGGGCCAACCCGACGGACGATGCCTTTTTCGGCGCCCCGCCGGCGCTGGCGACCGCCACCTTCACCGCCTTCGGCATGACCCGGCGGCCGGGGCGCAGCGTCGAGAACGATCCCGGCGTCGCCGCCCTGCTCAACGCGTCCGCGCCGGCGATCTGCATGGTCGGCAAGGCCTGGGATTTCCATGTCGACGTGGCGCTGGGCGTGGCCCGGTCTGAGAATGTGGCGATGATCGCCGACAGCGTCGCCCACGTCGTCGCGCGGGGCCGCGAGGCGCTGTACGACGCCGAGCATTTCTTCGACGGCTACAAGGCCAACCCGGCCTATGCGCTGGAGTGCGTGCGCGCCGCCCATCGGGCCGGCGCCCGCTGGGTGGTGCTGTGCGACACCAACGGCGGCACGCTGCCGCACGAGGTACGCCGCATCGTCGCCGAAGTGACCGAGCACATCCCGGGCGAAAGGCTGGCGATCCACGCGCACAACGACACCGAGAACGCGGTGGCCAACTCGCTGGCGGCGGTGGAAGCCGGTGTGCGCCAGGTGCAGGGCACGCTGAACGGGCTCGGCGAGCGTTGCGGCAATGCCAACCTGGTCTCGCTGATCCCGTCGCTGATGCTGAAGTTCGACGGGCGCTACGACCTCGGCATCTCCGAGGCCCAGCTGCAGAACCTGACCCACGTCTCGCGGCTGCTCGACGAGCTGCTGAACCGCGGCCACAACCGGCACGCCGCCTATGTCGGCGAGGCGGCCTTCGCCCACAAGGGCGGGCTGCATGTCTCCGCGGTGCAGAAGGACCCGCGCACCTACGAGCACATCGTGCCGGCGACGGTCGGCAACCGCCGTCACATCGTCGTCTCCGACCAGGCGGGCCGGTCCAACGTGATGGTGCGGCTGGCCGAGGTGGGCATCGAGGTCGCGCGCGACGACAAGCGCATCGACAGACTGGTGCGCGAGGTGAAGGCGCGCGAATTCGACGGCTATACCTACGACGGAGCCGAGGCCAGCTTCGAGCTGCTCGCCCGGCGCGCGCTCGGCGAGCTGCCCGAGTATTTCCGGCTGGTCAGCTTCCGCAGCGAGGTCGAGCGCCGGCTCAACGCCCGCGGCGACCTGACCACGGTCAGCCAGGCGGTGGTCAAGATCGAGGTCAAGGGCGAGGTCTCGATGCAGGTGGCCGAGGGCAACGGCCCGGTCAACGCGCTCGATGCGGCGTTGCGCAAGGCGCTGAACCCGGTCTATCCGGGCCTGGAGACCGTGCGCTTGACCGACTTCAAGGTCCGCATCCTCACGCCACAGGCCGCGACCGCCGCGGTCACCCGCGTGATGGTCGAATCGGAGGATGCGGACGGCCGGCGCTGGTCGACCGTCGGCATCTCGGCCAACATCATCGACGCGGCCTACATCGCCCTGCAGGACAGCCTGACCTTCTATCTGTTCCACAAGGGCGAGGCCGACAGGGCGCGCCGCGCGGCGGAGTAGCGCGGACGTGGCCGGCACGGATTCGACCCAGGCGCCCAAGCTCGGCGGGCCCGCCGTCATCCTGATCGAGCCCCAGCTCGGCGAGAACATCGGCGCTGCCGCGCGGGCGATGCTGAACTGCGGACTGACCGACCTGCGGCTGGTCAACCCGCGCGACGGCTGGCCGAACCCGAAGGCGCAGGCGATGGCGTCGGGCGCGCTCGACGGCCACGTCGACGCCACCATTCACGACAGCACCGCCGCGGCGATCGCCGACCTCAACTATGTGCTGGCGACGACGGCGCGCCACCGCTTCATGAGCAAGCCGATCTATACCGCCCGCCAGGGCGCGCTGGAGCTGCGCTGTCGGTTCGGCGCGGGCCAGCGCACCGGCCTGCTGTTCGGGGCCGAGCGCTCGGGCATGACCAACGACGACGTGGCGCTGGCCGACGCGATCCTCACCGTGCCGCTGAACCCCGCCTTCTCCTCGTTGAACCTCGGCCAGTCGGTGCTGCTGGTCGGCTACGAGTGGTACCTGACCGACGATGCGACGCCGTCCCTCGCCTTCGAGGACAAGGGCTCGCCGCCGGCGTCGAAGGCCGACCTCGTCAACTTCTTCGAGCGGCTGGAGGCGGCGCTGGACAGCACCGGGTTCCTGCGGCTGGCCGACAAGCGGCCGACCATGGTCCGCAACCTGCGCAACCTGTTCCAGCGCGCCGAGCTGACCGAGCAGGAGCTGAAGACCCTGCACGGCGTGATCGTGTCGCTGATGCGCGGCCCCGCCGCCGACGGCTGAGCCGCGGGCTCAGGCGGCCGCCGACGTCCCACCGGCACCGTCGGCCGGCTCGCCGGCCGCGGCCCCGCCCGGCCCGGCATAGGGCAGGCTGACGATCACGGTGGTGCCGACCCCCTTCTCGCTCTGGATGCGCAGGGTGCCGCCGTGCAGCTCGACCAGCGAGCGGGTGATGGCGAGGCCCAGGCCGGTGCCGCCGCGGCCCCGGGTATAGGACGAACGCTCCTGGTGGAACGGCTGCAGCACCTTGTCGAGCTGGTCGGCCGAGATGCCGACGCCCTGGTCGATCACCGAGATCCGATAGCTGTCGCCGGACTCGCTCGGCTTGCCGACCACGTTGATGGTGGTGTCCGCCCGGGCGAACTTCGCCGCGTTCGACAACAGATTGGCGAACACCTGGCGCAGCGCGACCGGGTCGGCCTGGATCACCGACGGCCCGACCAGTTCGACCGCGATGGCGATCGCGCGCTCCTGCGCGGCAAGCCTGACGAAGCGGTGCGCGGCGCCGACCGCCTCGGCCAGCGACGTCGCCTCGATCGAGAGTTCCGCCCGGCCCGCCTCGATCTTCGAGAATTCGAGCACGTCGTTGATCACCGACAACAGGTGGCGCCCGCTGGAATTGATGTCGGCGGAGTATTCCTTGACCCGGGCCGGATCCGCCGGCGCCGAGCACAGCAGGTCGGAAAAGCCGATGATGGCGTTCAGCGGGGTGCGCAGCTCGTGGCTCATGTTGGCCAGAAACATCGACTTGGCGCGGCTGGCCGCCTCCGCCTCCGCCGCCAGCTGGCGCTGGATGTCGCGCTCGCGCTTCAGCCGGGACTCGCGCGCCGCGATGGCGTCGATGAAATAGCCGTGCGCGCGCGCCATCTGGGCGATCTCGTCGCGGTCGGCGTCGTCGACCTTGACGAATTCGCCGTTGACGCCGCGGCGCATGGCGACCTGCAGGCGCTTGATCCGGTCCAGCACCCGTTGCCGGAACAGCACGACGCCGAGGAAGCCGGCCCCGACGCTGATCGCCATGATCGCCGCCAGCGTCAACTGCCCGGCACTGACATTCTCCAGGATCGCCTCGCGCTGACGGTCGGTCACGGTGCTGATGCCGTTGAACAGCGTCACGGTCGCGGACACCAGCGCGGTGGCCGCCCGGCGGTTGTCGGCCAGCCGCGTCTCCACCTCGCGTTCCGCATCGGCCAGGTCGACGGCGCGGCCGAGAACGCCGCTGTCCGGGACCAGCAGCTGGTCGACGGTGGCGTGTATGCCGGACAGCGCCGCCTGGATATCGGGCGTGAGCCGGGTGAACCGGGCCGACAACGCCTGCCAGCGCGCGCGCAGCGATTCGATCTGCGCCTGCCCGATCGCATGGTCCGCCAGCGCCGTCGCCGTCACCGCCTCCCAGATCAGGTCCGCCGCCTCGTAACGCCACTGCCGCGCCGGCGGCCGCAGCGACGGGATCGTCGACATCGCCTCCAGGACGCCGGCGGAATCCGAGAAGGCGGGCAGCGAAAGCGCCTTGTGCGCCTCGTTGGCCCGCGCCACCAGAAGATCGAACTGGAACTGCGCGGCGATGTGGCGCCCGGCCGCCTCGTCCAGCGCCTCGATGTTGGCCAGCAAGGCGTTGCCCGTGGCCCGCACCCGCTGCAGCGGCGCATCCGACAGTGCGGTGCCGGCCAGCGCGCCCTCGAGCTCATCAAGGACCTGCAGCAGGTCGCGCCGCCGCTCCAGTGTGCTGTCGCGGTTCGCCGCCAGTTCCACGCTCGAACGCGACGTCGCCAGTGCCGGCGCGGCGACGGCCAGGTCGTTGGCGGCGCGGGCGAGCGCGCCGGCGGTGGACAGCACGGGCAGGGTTTTGCCGGCAAGGTCGCTGAACGCGCCGCCCAGGCCGAACAGCAACGTCATTGCCACAACGCCGGCGGCCAGGGCGCACGCCATCGTCGTCGCGATCGTCATGACGAATTTGCTGGTGATGCCGAATTGCATCAAACGCCACCGACCTGCTTCGAGCATTGCGCCGCTGAGGCTAGGTCACCGGCTTTAAACACCGATTAACGCATGTAGTAATGCGTGCAATGCCGCGGCAGCCCGGCGCCCCGGTCGCGCACGGTTTGACATTGCCGATGAAGTCTGTATAACCCGCGCCATTGCTGGACATGCGGGCGCGGCTGGAAACGGGCCGCGCCCCGCTTGCTTTCGGGCCCGGCCACCATCGGCGGCCATTCCGGCGAGCAGGCTATCCGGTACACGAGCGCGAACACCGCAGCCGCGACACGCGGCCCAAAAACGGGAGCACGGACGCATGAGCAAGCGCGTCGCCGCCAAATACAAGATCAACCGCCGGTTGCGCTGCAACCTGTGGGGCCGCCCGAAGAGCCCGTTCAACCGCCGCGAATACGGCCCCGGCCAGCATGGCCAGCGCCGGCGCAAGCCGTCCGACTTCGGCCTGCAGCTGATGGCGAAGCAGCGGCTGAAGGGCTATTACGGCAGCATCGGCGAGAAGCAGTTCCGGCGCTACTACGAGAACGCGACCCGCCGCAAGGGCGACACCGGCGAGAACCTGATCGAGCTGCTGGAACGCCGCCTGGACGCGGTGGTCTATCGCGCCAAGTTCGTGCCGACCGTGTTCGCCGCCCGTCAGTTCGTCAACCACGGCCACATCCGGGTCAACGGCAAGCGCGTCAACATCGCCTCCTACATGGTGCGCGACGGCGACGTGATCGAGATCAAGCAGAAGTCGCGCGAGCTGCCGCTGGTGCTGGAGGCGATCGCGTCGACCGAGCGCGACGTGCCGGACTATCTCAGCGTCAATTTCGACAAGCTGACCTGCACCTTCCTGCGCCCGCCGTCCTTCGCAAACCAGGACGTGCCCTATCCGGTGCACATGGAACCGAACCTGGTGATCGAATTCTATTCGCGCTGACCGCGCACGGATCGGAACGGCAAAAAGGGCGGCCGCGGGGCCGCCCTTTCCATTTGCAGCCGGCGCCGCCGGACGTTCAGGACGGCGCCTGCATCATGAACGGGCTCAGGTCGGTGTCAGGATCGTCGCTATCGGCGAACTGCATCTCGACCTTGTTGCCGTCGGGATCGAAGACGTTGACCTGGCGAATGTTCAGCAACGGCACGACCCGAACATAGTAAGGCACGCGGTGATCCCGGCACCGCTCGGTGAACTGCTTCAGCCCTTCGCAGCGGAAAGCGAAGTGTTCGATCTTCGGATCGCGCGGATCGATCGGCTGCTCGATCTCGACCAGGTGCACCGCGGCGCGCCCGCCGCACCACAGCCAGGCGCCGCCGAAGGAGAAGGGCGGGCGATCGCCGTCCTCGAGGCCGATGATGTCGCGGTAGAAGGCGGTCATCTCCGCCAGCCGCATCGTCTGCAGGTTGACGTGGTCGAGCACCTGGGCGGTCATCTCCCCTCCTCATCTGCCCTTTTCGCTGGCGGGCATTACAGCCGACCGCGGCCGCGCGCTCAAGACCGACGCGAACCGGTCCGGCGCCGGTTCAGGCCGGCGCTTGCATCAGGTGCGGGCTCAGGTCGGTGTCCGGGTCGTCCGTCGCCTCGAACTGCATCTCGACCTTGTTGCCGTCGGGGTCGAACACGTTCACCTGGCGGATGTCGAGCCCGGGCACGATCGCGACATAGTACGGCACCCGCTTCTCGCGACACAGCGCCGTGAACCGCTTCAGGCCGCGACAGCGAAAGGCGAAATGCTCGATCTGCGGCTCCTTCGGCTGCAGGCCGGCCCGCAGCGTCACCAGATGCACCGCCGCCAAGTCGCCGAGATAGAGCCAGGCGCCCGGCACGTCGAAATCCGGCCGCGCGCCAAGCTCGAGACCGACGATGTCGCGATAGAACGCGACCATCTGGTCGGTCCGGGCCGTCTGCAGGTTGACGTGATCCAACGCGAACGCCGCCATGGCGCTACCCTCCCCCAAACGGACGCCCGACGGGCGGCCTCGCTGCCGCCATTTGAACGCGGCGCCGCGCTGCGCTCAAGCGCACGCGGCATTGCATCGCATGGCCGACCTCGCCGCCGGTCGGCCCGGGCGGCAGATTCGGGCGCCAAACTCGCGCGGCGGATTCAGGCAGCCGGCTGGGCTGCGATGCCGTTGGACGAGAACACCGTCGCCAGCTCGCCGGACTGCGCCATCTCGCGCACAATGTCGCAGCCGCCGACGAACTCGCCCTTGACGTAGAGCTGCGGGATGGTCGGCCAGCTGGAAAAGTCCTTGATCCCCTGGCGGATCGCCGGGTCGGTCAGCACGTCGATGCCCTTGAAGGCGATACCCATCTCGTTGAGCACGTGCACGACGGCGGCCGAGAACCCGCACTGCGGGAACATCGGCGAGCCCTTCATGAACAGCACCACGTCGTTGGCGTCGATCTCGCCGCGGATGCGGTCGAAAACCTGGTTCTCGGTCACGGTCGATTCCTCTCCATTGCCGCCGCCGGCGGCGTCACTCCGGTGCCTCGGTCTTCAGCGCGAGCGCATGCAGCTGGCCGCCCATCTCGCCCTTCAGCGCACCGTAGACCATCTGATGCTGCTGCACGCGCGACTTGCCGGCAAAGGCGGCCGAGACCACGTGCGCCGCATAGTGGTCGCCATCGCCGGCCAGGTCGGTGATGTGGACCTGCGCGTCCGGCAGGGCCTCCTTGATCAGGCGCTCGATCTCGTCCGCGGCCATCGCCATGGCGCCAGCCTCCTCGCCGGTTGCCGTCAGCCGCCCTGCTGGGCGGTGCCCATGTAGCGCGGCAGCCACAATTCGTTCAGCACGCGCAGCTCAGCCGTGGAGATAATCGCACGCCCATCCACAGTCAAACGGTCGCCGCCGCTGATGCCGATGACCTGGGCCGCGACGCCGGCGGCCGCCGCCTGCTCCTGCACCAGGCCCGGCGAATCGGTGGCGATCACATAGCGGCCCTGGTCCTCGCCGAACAGCCAGGCATTGGTCGCCGCGCGACCGCTGCCGATGTGGCCGGGGGTGTTCAGCGAGGCGCCCTGCCCGCCCGCCAGCATCATCTCCACCACGGCGACCAGCACGCCGCCGTCGGACACGTCGTGGCTGGCGCCGACCATGCCTTCGCCGATCAGCCGGCGGACCAGCGTGCCGGCGCGCCGCTCGGACATCAGATTGACCGGCGGCGGCCGGTTGCCGTCTCGCTTCAGCACCAGCCGCGCGAACAGCGACTGGCCGAGCCAGCCGGGCGCGTCGAGGTCGCCGCCGACCAGCAGCAGCGACTGGCTGGGCCGCCGCAGCGCGATCTCGGCGCGGCGGTGGAGGTCGGCGAGCAGGCCGACGCCGCCGATCACCGGCGTCGGCAGGATCGCCTCGCCATTGGTTTCGTTGTAGAGCGAGACGTTGCCGGACACGATCGGGAAGTCCAGCGTCCGGCACGCCTCGGCCATGCCGCGGATGCAGCCGACGATCTGCCCCATGATCTCGGGTCGCTGCGGATTGCCGAAGTTCAGGTTGTTGGTCGCGGCCAGCGGCTGGGCCCCTACCGCGCACAGGTTGCGCCACGCCTCGGCCACCGCCTGCATCGCCCCGCCATAGGGGTCGCCGGCGCAATAGTGCGGATTGCAGTCGGTGGTCAGTGCCAGCGCCTTGACCGTGCCGTGCACCCGCACCACCGCGGCATCGCCGCCGGGCCGGCCGACGGTGTCGCCCATCACCATGTGGTCGTACTGTTCCCAGATCCAGCGCCGGCTGCTGAGGTCGGGGCTGCCGACCAGCGTGCGCAGCACCTCCTCCAACGGCAGGTCGGCGGCGGCATCGACCTCCAGCGGCGGCCGCGGCTCCGCCTCGACGAACGGGCGGTCGTAGACTGGCGCCGCCTCGACCAGCGGATGCAGCGGCAGGTCGGCCGCCGTCGCGCCGTCCTTGCGCAGGACCAGGCGGCCGGTGTCGGTCAGCGTGCCGATCACCGCGAAATCCAGCTCCCAGCGGGCGAAGATCGCCTGCGCCTCGGCCTCACGGCCGGGCTTCAGCACGATCAGCATCCGCTCCTGGCTTTCCGACAGCATCAGCTCATAGGCGGTCATGCCCGGCTCGCGCGTCGGCACCCGGTCGAGGTCGATGTCGACGCCGAGACCGCCCTTCGCCGCCATCTCGACGGTCGAGGAGGTCAGGCCGGCCGCCCCCATGTCCTGGATGGCGACGATGGCGTCGGTCGCCATCAGCTCCAGGCAGGCCTCCAGCAGCAGCTTCTCGGTGAACGGGTCGCCGACCTGGACCGTCGGACGGTTCTCGATGCTGTCGTCATCGAATTCCGCCGACGCCATGGTGGCGCCGTGGATGCCGTCGCGGCCGGTCTTCGAGCCGACATAGACGATCGGGTTGCCCAGGCCGGCGGCCGCGGCGCGGAAGATGCGGTCGCTGTCGACCAGCCCGACCGCCATGGCATTGACCAGGATATTGCCGTTGTAGCTGGGGTCGAACTGGCATTCGCCGCCGACGGTCGGCACGCCGATGCAGTTGCCGTAGTAGCCGATGCCGTGCACCACGCCCGACACCAGGTGGCGGGTACGCGGGTGGTCCGGGCTGCCGAAGCGCAGCGCGTCGAGGATCGCGATCGGGCGCGCGCCCATCGTGAACACGTCGCGCAGGATGCCGCCGACACCGGTCGCCGCACCCTGTACCGGCTCGATAAACGACGGGTGGTTGTGGCTCTCGATCTTGAACGCGACCGCCTGGCCGTCGCCGATGTCGACGATGCCGGCGTTCTCGCCCGGACCCTGGATCACCTGCGGGCCGCTGATCGGCAGCGTGCCCAGCCACTTGCGCGACGACTTGTAGGAGCAGTGCTCCGACCACATCACGGAGAAGATGCCGAGTTCGGTGTGGTTCGGCGCGCGGCCGATCAGGCGGACGATCTGGTCGTACTCGTCGGCCGACAGGCCCATCAGGTCCGCCGGGCGGCCGTCGGCACCCTGCTGCGTCGCCGTCATGCCACCAGCCCCAGGGCCGAGCGCAGCACCACCGCGCCGTCCTCGCCGCCGAGCTCGGGCTCGAACAGCCGCTCCGGATGCGGCATCAGGCCGACCACGTTGCGCGCGGCGTTGCAGATGCCGGCGATGTTGGCCAGCGAGCCGTTCGGATTGGCGCGGGCGCTGATCGAGCCGTCGCGGTCGCAGTAGCGGAACACCACGCGGTTGTCGTCCTCCAGCATCTGCAGCGTCGCGGCGTCGGCGAAATAGTTGCCCTCGTTGTGGGCGATCGGCATGCGCAGCACGGCGCCGCGGCCGGCTGCCATGCTGGCCGCGGTCGCCGTGGTCTCGACCCGCACATAGACGTCCTTGCAGATGTAGCGCAGGCTGGCGTTGCGCAGCAGCGCGCCGGGCAGCAGCCCGGCCTCGACCAGGATCTGGAAGCCGTTGCAGATGCCGAGCACCGGCACGCCGTCGTCGGCGCGAGCGCGCACCGCGCGCATGATCGGACTCAGCGCCGCCATCGCGCCGCAGCGCAGATAGTCGCCGTAGGAAAAGCCGCCGGGGATCACCACCAGGTCGCAGGGCGGCAGCGCCGTCTCGCGGTGCCAGACCATCGCCGGCCGCTCGCCCGAAAGCTTGGCGATCGCCACCGCGGCGTCGCGGTCGCAGTTCGATCCGGGAAAGACGACGATGGCGGCGGTCATGCGGCAGCCTCGCGCCCCTGCCGACCGGCGGCGGTCATGCCCGCGGCGGCTTGGCTCATCCCTCGATATGGATGCGGTAGGTTTCGATCATGGCGTTGGCCAACAGCTTCTCGCACATTTCGACCACCTGGCGCTTGGCCGCCTCGAGATCGTCGCCGGCGAGGTCGAGCTCGATCAGCTTGCCCTGCCGCGCCTCGGCCACGCCGTCGAAGCCTAGCCCGTGCAGCGCGTTGGCGATGGCCTTGCCCTGGGGGTCGAGCACGCCGTCGCGCGGCATGATCAAGATCCGTGCCTTCATCCGCCTCGCCGTCCGCCGGTCGTGCCGCTATTGCATTGTCGCCGGGCCCTTCAGGTCGCGCGGGCCAGCGTCGGGCAGGATGCCCAGCCGCCGCGCCACTTCCTGATAGGCCTCTTCCACCCCGCCGAGGTCCTGGCGGAAGCGGTCCTTGTCCAGCCGTTCGTTGGTGTGCACGTCCCACAGCCGGCAGCTGTCGGGGCTGATCTCGTCGGCCAGCACGATACGCATCTCTTCGTTGTTCCACAGCCGGCCGAACTCGATCTTGAAGTCGATCAGGCGGATGCCGACGCCGAGGAACAGGCCGCTGAGGAAGTCGTTGACCCTGAGCGACAGGGCCATGATGTCGTCCAGGTCCTGCGGTACCGCCCAGCCGAAGGCGGTGATGTGCTCCTCGGTGACCAGCGGGTCGCCCAGCTCGTCCGACTTGTAGTAGAACTCGACGATCGAGCGCGGCAGCGCGGTGCCGTCCGGCATCGCGAACCGCTTGGCAAAGCTGCCGGCGGCGACGTTGCGCACCACCACCTCCAGCGGAATGATCTCGACCTCGCGGACCAGCTGCTCGCGCATGTTCAGCCGGCGCACGAAATGGGTCGGCACGCCGATGTCGCCCAGCCGCTGCATCAGATATTCGGAGATGCGGTTGTTCAGCACCCCCTTGCCGGTGATGGTGCCGCGCTTGGTGTTGTTGAACGCGGTGGCGTCGTCCTTGAAATACTGGACCAGCGTGCCCGGCTCCGGCCCCTCATAGAGCACCTTGGCCTTGCCTTCGTAGATCTGTCGTCGTCTGGCCATGGGATGTGTCCGGCGGGAAGGACCCCGCCCCTCTCAGGTCGCGTCGCCACCGGCCGAATCCGTACCGGCCGAGCGGGCGCGACGCGACGATGCGCAGCGCAGGCTGCATATAACAACCCGCCCCGGCCAACACAATGACGGCGGCGCCGCGGCGGCCGCGGTGCGGCGATGAACCTGCTTGGCTGGACCGGCCGCCTGCCTATATTGACAGCGAACGGGCGGCGGCCGCCGCCGTGCGCCACGGGCCCGCGCCAGGGCCATGACCAATCCGGGGAGCCGAAGCATGAGTTCATTCAACGAGCGCGAGAAGGCGTTCGAAGCCAAGTACAAGCAGGACCAGGAGGTCCAGTTCAAGGTCAACAGCCGGCGCAACAAGCTGCTGGGTCTGTGGGCGGCCAAGCAGATGGGCCTGAGTGCGGCGGAAGCCGAGGTCTATGCCAAGGAGGTCGTGGTGGCGGACTTCGACAAGCCCGGCCATGACGACGTGATCGAAAAGATCATGGCCGACTTCGCCGCGCGCAACACCGAAGTCAGCGAGCACCGGCTGCGCCGCGAATCCGACGAGTTGCTGACCCAGGCGATGCGGGAGATCGAGGCCGAGTCGGCCTGAGGACCGGCCGGGGGCGGCCTCGCCCCCGGGCCGTGCGATTCGCCGCAGCGCCAGCGCCCCCGTCGCAGGCCTCGATGCGCGATACCGGCATCACACCGACCCGCCAGCGCATCCGGGGGCGAATCGCCGCGCTGTTCGCGGCGGAGGAACGGGCGGGCCGGCATGTCGAGATCCTCGGCCGGACCGTTGCCGCCGCCGTCATCGGCGTGCTGGCCAGCGTGGTCACGCCCTATCCGGGGATGTACTACTACCTGGCGCTGATCGCGGCGTTCATCGCGCTCGGCCTGCTGCGGCTGTGGGTCGGCCAGCGACCGTGGCAGCGGCCCTGGCACTTCTATGCGCTGATCAGCGTCGACTTCGCACTGGTCGGTTTCGCCATCTTCTATCCCAACCCGCTGATTCCGTTCGACGTTCCGCCGCAGACCGCGCTGCAGTTCGACGCCCAGATCTACCTCTACTTCGTCCTGATCGGCCTGGCGTTCTCCTATCGCCCGCGGCTGGTGCTGTGGGGCGGACTGATGGGCGGGCTGACCTGGACCGCGGGCGTCGCCTGGCTGGCCACGATGCCGAACTCGGTGCTGGCACCGATCAGCGACCGGCGCGAGGACGTGCTCTACGCCATGCGCCAGCCGACCTATGTCGATCTCGGCGTCGCGACCCAGACCGTCGTGGTGTTCCTGGTCGTTGCCGCCCTGCTGGCACTGTTCGTCGCGCGGGCACGCCGGATCGTCTGGCGCCAGGCGGTGCTGGAGCGCGAGCGCTCGAACCTCGCCCGCTATTTCCCGCCGGCGACCGTCGACCGGCTGGCGGCGCAGGACGAGCCGCTGGCCCAGATCCGCGAACAGCACGTGGCGGTGATGTTCATCGACCTGGTCGGCTTCACCGGCTGGTCGGAGGCGCACCGGCCGGCGGAGGTGATCGCGCTGCTGCGCACCCTGCACGGCCGGATGGAAGAAGCGGTGTTCGCCCATGACGGGACGCTGGACAAGTTCATCGGCGACGGCCTGATGGCCACCTTCGGCACGCCCGATCCCGGCCCGCGCGACGCCGCCAATGCACTGGCCTGCGCCGGTACGATCCTGTCCGGCTTTCCCGACTGGAACCGGTCCGGCCCGAAGCCGGTCGGCATCTCGATCGGCGTGCACTACGGCCCGGTGGTGGTCGGCGACGTCGGCACCGACCGGCGGCTCGAGCTCGCGGTGCTCGGCGATACCGTCAACGTCGCCAGCCGGCTGGAGGCGATGACCCGGGCGCTGGGCTGCCGTGCGCTGGTCAGCGACGAGCTGATCCGCGCGGCAACGGCGGCCGAGCCGGCGCCGCCCGCCGCCGCGCGGTTCGCCCTGTGCGGCGCGCAGGCGGTCAAGGGCCGGGTCGAGCCGGTGACCGTCTGGGCGCACGCCTGAGCCGGCGTTACTGCGCCGGCGGTGCGTCCGCCGCCGGCACAACGATGGTCGGAATCTCCTCGGTCGCCAGCTGCGGATGCCCGAACAGGAACTCCAGCCATTCGATCGGCAGCACCGCCAGCAGCACGAAGGCGCCCACGGTCCAGACGCCGAGTCCGATCACGAACCACAGCATGCTGGGCACGAACTGCCAGCTGGCCGCCACGTAGAGCGCGGCCACCAGGGCAGTGGCGATCATCGGCCAGTCGAGCCGGGCTTCGTCGGCCGGCTGCATCGCCATCACGGCGGCCATCGCCACGGCCAGCAGCAGCATCAGGCCGAGGGCGAACAGCAGCGAGACCCAGACCTCGCGCAGCCTGAGCGGGGGCCGCTGCTGCGTCGTCACGGCTGCGCCCCGAACACCCGGGCGAACACCGTGTCGACATGGCGGAAATGGCGATCCAGGTCGAACTCGGCCTCCAGTTCCGCCTCGGTCAGATAGCGCATCACCTCGGCGTCGGCCTTGAGCAGGTCGAGGAAGCGGCCCTCGCCGGCCCACACCGGCATGGCATTGCGTTGCACCAGGCGATAGGCGTCCTCGCGGCTGGCGCCCTTGCGGGTCAGCGCCAGCAGCACCTGCTGGCTGTGCACCAGCCCGCCGAGCATGTCGAGATTGGCCTGCATCCGGTCGGGATAGACCACCAGGCGGTCGACCACGCCGGCGAGCCGGGCGAGCGCGAAGTCGAGCGCGATGGTTGCGTCGGGCGCCATCACCCGCTCGACCGAGGAATGCGAGATGTCGCGTTCGTGCCACAGGGTGACGTTCTCGAGCGCAGGCACCACACTTGCGCGGACCAGCCTGGCCAGCCCGGTCAGGTTCTCGGTCAGCACCGGGTTGCGCTTGTGCGGCATCGCCGACGAGCCCTTCTGGCCGCTGCCGAACGCCTCCTCGGCCTCGCGCACCTCGGTGCGCTGCAGGTGGCGGATCTCGGTCGCCAGCCGCTCAACCGCGCTCGCCACCACGCCGAACACGGCGAACGCCATGGCGTGGCGGTCGCGCGGGATCACCTGGGTCGACACCGGCTCCGGCACCAGGCCCAGCTTCTCTGCCACATGGGCTTCGACCCGGGGATCGACATGGGCGAAGGTGCCGACGGCGCCGGAGATGGCGCAGGTACCGACCTCGCGCCGGGCCGCGGCCAGGCGCTCGCGGCAGCGGGCGAATTCCGCGTAGTGGCCGGCCAGCTTCAGGCCGAACGTGGTCGGTTCTGCGTGAATGCCGTGGCTGCGCCCGATGGTCGGCGTGTAGCGATGTTCCTCCGCGCGGCGGGCCAGCGCCGCCATCACCGCCTCGACGTCGGCAACCAGCAGGTCGATGGCGCGCACCAGCTGCACCGCCAGGCAGGTGTCGAGCACGTCCGATGACGTCATGCCCTGGTGCACGAAGCGCGCCTCGGGCCCGACATGCTCGGCGACGCTGGTCAGGAAGGCGATGACGTCGTGCTTGACCTCGCGCTCGATCGCATCGATCCGGTCGATATCGAAGGCGCCGCGGGCGCGCACCGCCTCCGCCGCCTCGTCCGGCACCTGGCCCAGCGCGGCCATTGCCTCGCAGGCCAGGGTCTCGATCTCCAGCCAGATCGCGAAGCGGGTCTCGGGCGCCCAGATGGCGGCCATTTCCGGCCGGCTGTAGCGTGGGATCATCGGGCTCTCGCGGGCTGGTTGCGGGCGGGCGGCGAGCGGTGCTTGCGACCGGCGCCGGGTGGGTGATAGACGCACAGGACAAGCCCCGCAAGGGGCGACCGGGCTGCACGCCGGCCCGCGCGTTCGGGGGAAGGACGGAGCATGACGCAGGACGTGTCGGCAGTGGGCCGCAAGCTGATCGCCGCCTGTGCCGCCGCCATCGCCGCCAATGCCGACCGGCTGACCGCACTGGACCAGGCGATCGGCGACGGCGACCACGGCGCCAACATGAAGCGCGGTTTCGCCGCGCTGGCGGAGGCCGCCGGCGACATCGCCGCCCTGCCGCCGTCCGAGGCGCTGAAGAAAAGCGGCATGACCCTGGTGATGAAGGTCGGCGGCGCCTCCGGCCCGCTGTACGGCAGCCTGCTGATGGCGATGGGCAAGGCCGAGGGCGTCGACGACGGCATCGACGCCGGCCGCATCGCCGCCATGCTGGGCGAAGGGATCGCGGCGGTGAAGGCGCGCGGCAAGTCCGACGTCGGCGCTAAGACCATGCTGGACGTGCTGGTGCCGGTGCACCAAGCCCTGGTCGAGGCCGTGGCCGCCGGCGCCGAGCCCGCCGCCATCGCCGCCAGGCTGAAGGCAGCCGCGGATGCCGCCGAGGCGGCAACGATGCCGATGCAGGCGACGCGTGGCCGCGCCTCGTTCCTCGGTGAGCGCTCGATCGGCCACCTCGACCCGGGCGGCGAATCGAGCCGCCTGCTGATCCACACCGTCTGCGACGTGTTGACCGGGGAGGCGTGAGCATGGGCGATCCAGCCAAGGTCGGCCTGGTGATCGTGTCGCATTCGCCCGACGTGGCGCGGGGTGCGGCCGACATGGCGCGGCAGATGGGCGGCGACGTCACCGTCGCCTTCGCCGGCGGCAATGCCGAGGGCGGGCTCGGCACCGACGTCGCCGAAATCATGGCCGCGATCGACAAGGCGTGGTCGCCGGCCGGCGTCGCCATCCTGGTCGACCTGGGCGGGGCGGAGACCAACAGCGAGATGGCGGTGGAGATGCGCGACGGCGACCCCGGCGCCGGCATCGTCGTGCTGAAGGCGCCGCTGGTCGAGGGCGCGGTGGTCGCCGCCGCGGTCGCTGCCACCGGCGCGAGCCTGGACGAGGTCAAGGAAGCCGCCGAGGAGATGGGCCGGTGAGCGACATGTGCGAAGGCACCGCGACGCTGACCAACGCGGTCGGCCTGCACGCCCGTCCGGCGGTCAAGCTGATGCAGTTGGCCAAGTCGCTGCCGTCGAGCGTGGCGATGACCGTTGACGGCCGCGACGACTGGATCGACGCCAAGAGCATCGTCAAGGTGATGAAAATGAAGGCGGCGAAGGGCGAGGTGTTGCGCTTTCGCGTCGCCGGGCCGAGCGCCGAGGCGGACCTGGCCAGCCTGATCGACCTGGTGGTGCGCGAATTCGATGAATGAGCCTGCCGAGCTGGTGCTCGTCGGCACCCCGGCGGCGCCCGGACTCGCCCACGGCGTCGTCCACATCCTCTCCGGCCGCCGGCCGCTCTACGCCAGCCTGGGCGTCGAGGGCGACCGCGAGGCGCTGACCGACGCGATCGCCACCGCCTCGGCCGGGCTCGGCGCGCTGATCGCCGAAGCCGACGACGACGATGCGGCCGGCATGCTGACCTTCCAGTTGGCGATGCTGGAGGACGAGACCCTCACCGAACCGGCCTTCGCCGGCATCGCCGGCGGCGCCGCGGCGGACCAGGCATGGGTGGCGGCGCTGGCCGAGCTGATCGCCGATTTCGCCGCCAGCGACGATGCCAACTTCGCCGCGCGCGCCGCCGACCTGATCGACCTGCGCGACCGTGTGCTCGATGCCCTGTGCGGCCCCGCCGGCGGCCTGGACGATTTGCCGGCCGGTGCCATCCTGGTGTCGGACGACCTGACCCCGTCGCGCTTCCTGGAAGTGGACTGGAGCCGCGCCGCCGGCATGGCGCTGCGCGCCGGCAGCCGGGCCAGCCATGTCGCCATCCTGGCCCGCGGTCGCGGCATCCCGATGGTGGTGGGGCTCGGCGACGCCATCACCGTCAATGCGGGCGGCGCGGATGCGTGGCTGGACGCCGACCAGGGCCGGCTGATCGTCCGCCCGGCGGCGGAAACGCGGGCGACGCTGGCGCGGCGCCACAGCGACGCGACGCAGGCGCAGCTCGTCGCCGACAGCTTCCGCGACCTGCCGGCGGTCACCCGCGGCGGCCGCGCGGTCACCGTCTATGTCAATCTCGACGATCCGGATCGTGCGCCCGGGCTGCAGCCGGTCTCTTGCGACGGCGTCGGGCTCGCCCGTTCCGAGTTCCTGTTCGAGCGGCCCGACGGCGGCCTGCCCGACGAGGCGCAGCAATTCGCGGCCTATGCCAAGCTGCTGCGCTGGGCCGACGGGCGGCCGGTGACCATCCGCACCCTGGACGCCGGCGGCGACAAGCCGATCGCCGGGCTGACCGACGACCGCGAGGCCAATCCGTTCCTCGGCTTGCGCGGGCTGCGGCTGTCGCTGGCGCGGCCGGACGTGTTCGCGGTGCAGGCCCGCGCGCTGCTGCGCGCCGCCACGGTCGGCCGCCTCAAGGTGATGCTGCCGATGGTGACGGCGCCGCACGAGATCGCCGCGGCGCGGGCGGTCTTCTTCGACGAGCTCGGCGCGCTCAACCGCTCCGGCACGCCTGCCGCGATGCCGGCGCTGGGGATGATGGTGGAGGTGCCTGCGGCCGCGCTCGCCATTGCCGACTTCGACGTCGACTTCTACTCGATCGGCACCAACGACCTGATCCAGTATGTCTGCGCGGTCGGGCGCGACAACGACCGGGTGGCCGCGCTGTACGACCCGACCCATCCGGCGGTGCTGCGCTGCCTGGCCATGGTCGCCGCCCACGGCGCGCGGGTCGGCCGCGAGGTCAGCCTGTGCGGCGACATGGCGAGCGATCCGGCCCACACCCGGGCGCTGCTCGAGTGCGGCATCCATGTGCTGTCGGTGACGCCGGCGGCGATCGCGCGGGTCAAACAGGCGGTGGCCGCGCTCGACTGATCCGGCGCGGGCCTTGCCAAGCACGGCCCGAACCGTGACGCTGGCCGGGAACACAACCGGCCACAGACCGAGTCAGGGTGCACGAGACGTGGGCGACTGGCTGTCGACCGCATTGCAGGACCGCTACTGGATCGCCGATCTCGCCGCCGGCGTGGTCAGCTTCGCCGGATTCGCCGCCTACAACATCCAGCTGCTGCGCCGCACGGCGTCCGATCCGCAGTCGTCGGCCAAGGGCCGCCACGCCGCCGCCCGCCGCGCCTGGGTGCACATGATGGCCGGCGGCGGCCACGACCTGCTCGCCATCCACACGATGCGCAACTGGATCATGTCGTCGACCTTCCTCGCCTCGACTGCGATCCTGTTCGCCCTCGGCCTGCTCGCCGCCGCCTTCACCAGCGACAAGCTCTCCGCCTTCGCCCACGCGCTCAACCTGCTCGGCAGCACCTCGCAGGGGCTGTGGCTGTTCAAGTCGCTGGCCCTGGTGGTCGCCTTCGTGCTTGCCTTCTACGCCTTCGTTCTGGCGGTGCGCGCCTTCGTCCACTTCGGCTTCATGATCAACGTGATCGGCAGCCAGGACCGCGGCGTCGCCGCCACCAACGCCGCCGACGAACTCGAGCGCGGCGCCACCCAATATTGGATCGGCATGCGCTGCTACTACGCCGCCGCGCCGCTGGCGCTGTGGCTGTTCGGCCCGCTGTGGATGCTGTTCGGCACCCTCGCCCTGATCTGGGTGTTGCGCCATGTCGACTGACAAGGGCGGGCATCGCGGCCGCCGCCACCGCCGCAAGCTGCAGATCGCCAAGCGGGCGGCGCCGGGCGCCGCGCCGGGCACGCTGGTCGCCGACCCCGAGGCGGCGCCGACACGCGTTTCGGCCCTTTCGTACAACGCCGAGGGCTTGCACGAGCAGACGTCGTGCAAGCCCGCCGACATCGCCCGCCTGCGCCGGCCGGGCCACGTGCTGTGGGTGAACATCGACGGTCTCGCCGACATCGCGCTGATCGAGGAGGTCGGCCGGGTGTTCGGCCTGCACCAGCTGTCGCTGGAGGACGTGGTCAACGTGCACCAGCGGCCGAAGACCGAGACGTTCGACGACCACAGCTTCGTCATCGTGCGCATGCTGCACCGCGACGGTTGGCCGGAGCGCGGCATCGAGACCGAGCAGATCTCGCTGTTCATCGGCGAGGGCTTCCTGCTGACCTTCCAGGAACAGCCGGGCGACTGCTTCGACCCGGTGCGCGACCGGCTGCGACGCGGCAAGGGCCGGCTGCGCCAGATGGGCGCCGACTACCTGGCCTATGCGCTGATCGACGCGGTGATCGACGGCTATTTCCCCGCGCTGGAGGAGATCGGCGAGGCGGTGGAAACGCTGGAGGACGAGGTGATCGCGCAGCCCGAGCCGGACCAGGTCGACCGGCTGCACCGCATCAAGCGCGAGCTGCTGACCCTGCGCCGCGCGATCTGGCCGACGCGCGAGATGGTCAACGCCCTGATCCGCGACGACAGCGCCCATATCGGCCAGACCACGCGGCTCTACCTGCGCGACTGCTACGACCACGCCATCCAGCTGATGGACATCGTCGAGACCTACCGCGAGATCGCCGCCAGCCTGCTCGACGTCTACCTGTCCAGCCTGAGCGCCCGTATGAACGAGATCATGAAGGTGCTGACGATCATCGCCACCATCTTCATCCCGCTCAGTTTTCTCGCCGGCCTGTGGGGCATGAACTTCGACACCGCCTCGCCCTGGAACATGCCGGAGCTGAAATGGGCGATCGGCTATCCGGTCGCGCTGGTCGTGATGCTCGCGGTCGGCGTCGGCCTGCTCGCATGGTTCTGGCGCAAGGGCTGGATCGGCGGGCGCAAGCAGAAGTGACGCGGCAGCGAAACGGATGGTGGGCCGTGCTGGGATTGAACCAGCGACCTCTCGCGTGTGAGGCGAGCGCTCTCCCGCTGAGCTAACGGCCCTGACGCGCTTTTGAGGTGATCCGCGTGCGCGAGGCCGGCATATAAGGGAGGAAGCCCACGGAGTGTCAAGGCCGGGATTCCAGGGACCGGAGGGAGGCCGCAGCATGAGCCGGACCGTACCCGCGCTGAGCGCGATCGCCCTGGCGCTGGCCTGCGGCCAGGCCACGGCCGCGCCGGGCGCCGTCCACTACGACTACGCCATCTATGTCGGTGGCGCGCAGGTCGCCGAGTTCAAGGTGGCGATCGCGCGCGATGGCGCCGGCTATCGCATCGCCTCCGGGGTCGACCTGGTCGGGCTGGCGGCGATGATGAGCGACTGGACCGCGCGCAGCGCCGCCGAGGGCCGCATGGTCGACGGCCGGCTGGTGCCCGACAGCTATGTGTCGTCGAGCCTGTTCCGCGGCGAGGACCGCACGGTCGACCTGGCCTACGCCGACGGTGCGGTGATCCGCGTGGTCGCCGAGCCGAGCACCGAGGAGGACGAGCGCGACGCGGTGACGCCGGAGCAGAGCCGTGGCGCCGTCGACCCGCTGACCGCCTTCCTGCAGACCGCGCTGTCGCCGCAGGACTGCGGCGGCGACAGGCGCCTGTTCGACGGCCGCAGACTGTCGGCGATGCAGGTGCTGGGCACCGAGCCGGCGGAGGCGCCGGAGACGGACTACGGCATCTATGCCGGCCCGGCGACGCTGTGCACCTTCACCCTGAACCGGATCGCCGGTTATTCGCGCCGGTTCGAGACCGAGCAGGCACGCAACGAGGACTGGGCGGTCTGGCTGGCCGATCTCGGCGACGGCCTGGCGATGCCGGTGCGCATCGAGGGCGAGACCGCATGGGGCATGCTGCGCGGCCACATCGTCCGCTACGGCCCGGTCGCCGGCGAATAGCCGGCGGCCCGCCGGCTACAGTGCGTCGACGTCCAGCCCCATCACCGGGTCGGCCCCGGCGGTGGCGGCAGCGGCGAGCGCGCCGGCCTGCGGCAGCACATGGGCGGCGAAATAGCGGGCAAGCGCAACCTGCGCCCGATTGAACGCGCCTTCGCCGCGTGCCGCATCTGCCGCCAGCGCGCCCTTGCACAACAGCCAGCCGCCGATGGTGATGCCCATCTGCTCGAGATAGGGCAGCGATCCGGCCAGCGCGTCGACCAGTGCCTTGTCCGCGGTCGCCTCGGCCATGTAGCGGGTGGCGCGGCGCGCATGGTCGAGCGCGCCGGCCAGCGGCGGCGCCAGGTCGGACAGCCGCGGCGAGGCCGCCAGCGCCTGCCCGGTCTGCGCCATCTCCTCGATCAGCGTTTCCATCGCCGCGCCGCCGTCCAGCGCGATCTTGCGGGCGACCAGATCCTGCGCCTGCACGCCGTTGGTGCCTTCGTAGATCGGCAGGATGCGGGCGTCGCGCAGATGCTGGGCGGCACCGGTCTCCTCGATGAAGCCCATGCCGCCGTGCACCTGCACCCCGGTCGAAGCCACCGCCACGCCGGTGTCGGTCAGCCAGGCCTTGACGATGGGGGTCAGCAGGTCGAGGCGCGCCTGCGCGGCCGCGCGCGCCGCCGCGTCGGGATGGCGCAATGCCAGGTCGTGGGCGGCAGCGGCGAGATAGGCCAGGCCGCGCATCGCCATCAGATGGCTCTTCATCCACAGCAGCATGCGGCGGACATCGGGATGGTGGACGATGGCGGAGGCGACCTCGTCGCGCCCGACCGCGCGGCCCTGCACGCGCTGCCGGGCATAGGCCAACGCCTGCTGGTAGGCGTGCTCGGCGATGCCGAGGCCCTGGACGCCGACCGAGATGCGGGCGTCGTTCATCATCGAGAACATGCAGCGCAGGCCGCCGTGCAGCTCGCCGACCAGCTCGCCGATGGCGCCGTCGTCGTCGCCATAGGCCATCACGCAGGTCGGGCTGCCGTGGATGCCGAGCTTGCGCTCCAGCGACACCACGCGCACGTCGTTGCGCGGGCCCAGGCTGCCGTCGGCGTTGACCAGCACCTTCGGCACCACGAACAGCGAGATGCCGCGCGAGCCGCCGGGCGCGTCCGGCGCGCGCGCCAGCACCAGGTGCACGACATTCTCGGCGAGGTCGTGGTCGCCCCATGTGATGTAGATCTTCTGGCCGCGCAGGCGGTAGACGCCCTCGCCCAGCTCCGGTGCCGGCTCCGCCCGCGTGCGCAGCGCACCCAGGTCGGTACCGGCCTGAGGTTCGGTCAGGTTCATCGTGCCGGTCCAACGGCCCTCGATCAGCGCCGGCAGGTAGCGGCGCTGCTGTGCCGCGGTGCCGTGCGCGGTCAGCGCCACGATCACCCCCTGTACCAGCAGCGGCGCCAATCCGAAGCTCATGTTGGCGCCCTGCCACATCTCCTGTACCGCAGTCGAAAGCACCCAGGGCAGGCCCTGGCCGCCATGCTCGGGCGCGAACGGCAGACCGTTCCACCCGCCATCGGCGAACTGGCGCCAGGCGGCGGGAAACCCGTCGGGCGAGCGCACCACGCCGTTCTCCAGCCGGCTGCCCTGCACGTCGCCGATCCGGTTCAGCGGCGCCAGCTCGCCGTTGGCCAACCTGTCGGCCTCGGTCAGCACCGCCTCGACCAGGTCCGGCGTGGCGTCGCCATAGCCGGGCAGCGCCGCGACAGCGGCATAGTCCGCCATGTGGTCCATGGCGAAGCGCATCTCGCGCACGGGCGCGGCATAGGGCATGGCGAACTCCGGCTGTGGCTTTCTCCCCGACCCACGTAGGTAGCGCGTCGGCGGTTGGCTGCCTAGCCCGCGGAAGGCAGCGGACGCCGCACCCGTGGCGCGGCCTGCAGCCGGGCCGGATCGAACGGCGCCATGCGGCCGGGGTCGAACGGCGCGATGTCCACGGTCCGCGCCGCGCCGTCGACGATCAGCTCGGCCATTGCCTCGCCGGTCGCCGGCGCGTTCAGGATGCCCCACACGCTGTGGCCGGTGGCGACAAAGACGCGGTCGCGGCCGGCGACCCGGCCGATCAGCGGCAACCCGTCCCGCGTCACCGGACGGAAACACGCCTGCCGCGCCAGCACCGGCGCGCCGGCCAGGATCGGCGAGATCGTGGCGCACATCGCGGCCAGCCGGTCGATCGCGCCCGGATCGGGCGCCACCGCGGCGGGATCGACCGGCAGCGGGCTTTCGCTTGAGATGGCACAGACATAGGTGGTGCCGTCCGGCCGCGGGAACACCTCCGGCGACTGCGACGCGCCGGACGGTTCCTCGACGTCGAGGAACAGCGATTCGGCCGGCACCGCCGCGCCGGTCTCGAACACCAGGCTGTGGCCCTTCAGGCCGTACACGGCCGGCAGCGGCAGCCACTGCGCGGCCAGGATCGACCACGGGCCCATCGCCACGACGACGGCGTCGGCCTCGTGCACGGCGCCATCGACCTGCACCTGCGCCGAAGCCGGACCGGAGTCGATGCCCGCGACGGTGCCGGCGACCAGGCGGGCGCCGTGCGCCTGCGCGGCGCGCAGCATCGCCTCGGTGAAACGGGCCGGGTGCACCTGGGCGGTGGTCTGCGGCCCGCCGAGCCGGCGGCCGATGGCGACGCTGTCGCCGACCCAACCCAGCGCGGTGCCGCCGCCCGGTCCGCCGGCGCGCGCCCAGCCGCCATAGGTGTCGAGGCGGCGATAACCCCAGTCGTCGTCGAGCGCCGCGGCGAGCTCGGCATGCAGGGCGAAGCTGCGCCGCGCCAGCGCCTGCAACGGCGTGCCGTCGCACCAGTCCAGCGCCAGGAAGCCGCCCGACTTGCCCGAGGCCGCGTTGGCGACGCCGGTCCGCTCGACAATCGTGACGGCGACCGCGCGGCGCGCGAGGAAATAGGCGACCGCGGCCCCGATCACCCCGCCGCCGCAGACGATGACGTGCATCAGGCCGCTCCGGCCGAAGCCCGCGGCGCGGCAGCCCGTCGCAGGCGGTCGTTGATCGCCTCGCCCAGGCCGTGGGCCGGCACCGGCGCCACCGCGATGGCGGCGAACGGCGGGCGGTCGAGCGCGCGCAGCATGGCGAACAGGTTGGCCGCCGCCTCGGTGGTCGCGCCGGACGGACTGAGATTGAGGTCGGCGCCGGCGCAGCCGGGCCCGAAGCCGAGCCAAGCCTCGCCCGCCGCCGGCGCCGTCGCCTCCAGCCGCACCGGGCGCGCCGGCGCATAGTGCGATTCGAGCTGGCCCGGGGCGGTGGGCGAAGCGCCGCCGCCCTTGGCGCCCAGCGGGCCGACCACCGCCTCGATGGCACTCCGCGCCAACCCGCCGGGCCGCAGCAGCAGCGGCCGGTCCGGCTCGGTCAGGTCGACGATGGTCGATTCGACTCCGACCCGGCAGGGTCCGCCGTCGAGGATCATGTCGACCCGCTCGCCCAGCCCCTCGGCCACATGGGCGGCCGTGGTCGGGCTCAGCCGGCCCGCCGGGTTGGCGCTCGGCGCCGCGACCGGACCGCCGAACGCCTCCAGCAGCGCCAGCGCGACCGGTGCCGCCGGCACGCGGACCGCCAGCGTGTCGAGACCGGCCGTGGCCAGCAGCGACACCGGGCAACCGGGCAGCCGGCGCAGCAGCAGCGTCAGCGGCCCCGGCCAGAACCGGTCGGCCAGCTTGCGCGCCGGCCGGTTCGGCGCCACCAGCGCGAATGCCGACGCCGCGTCGGCGACATGGGCGATCAGCGGATTGAAGCGGGGGCGCGCCTTGGCTTCGAAAATGCGCGCCACCGCGGCGTCGCTGGTCGCGTCCGCGCCGAGGCCATAAACGGTCTCGGTCGGAAAGGCGACCAGCCCGCCAGCGGCCAGCACGTCGGCCGCGCGCGCGATCGCCGCTTCCGTTGCCGGCTCCGGCCGTATCATCGTCGTGCCGTCCATTCCTCGCCGCCCGCGCCGTTTCGCATCCCTGGTTGCCTGAGCCCGTGTTGCAGTGCAACAATTTCGCGACCGCAGCGCTGAACGGGAGTCGCAGCGATGGCCGGACGCATCATCACCATCGCACAGCAGAAAGGCGGCGCCGGCAAGTCCACGCTGGCCGCGAACCTCGCCGCCGCCTGGGCCGCCGGCCGGCGGAAGGTGGCGTTGGTCGACATCGACCCGCAGGGCACGGTTGCCCGCTGGGGCGAGATCCGCGCGGCCGGCGCCGCCGAAGCAGCGCCGCTGACCGTGGAGTCGATCGCCGGCTGGCGCACCACCAACCAGGTCACCCGGCTGGCCGATCTGCACGACGTGGTCGTCATCGACAGCCCGCCGCATGCCGAGACCGAGGCGCGGCTGGCGATTCGTGCCGCGACGCTGGTGGTCGTGCCGATGCAGCCGAGTCCGGCGGACCTGTGGGCGGTGCAGCCTACGCTGGACATGGCGGCGACGGAGAAGCGACCCGTGCTGATCGTGCTGAACCGCGTGCCGCCGCGCGCGCGGCTGACCGAGCAGATCGCGCGCGAGGCCGCCGCGCTCGGCCACCCCGCGCTGACGGTGGCCAAGGCCCGCCTCGGCAACCGGGTGGCCTTCGCCGACGCCTTCCTGCGCGGTCTCGGCGCGGCCGAGCTGCAACGCCGGTCGGCCGCAGCCGGCGAGATCGCCGCCCTCGCCGCCGAGGTTTGGCGGCGCGCCGGCAAATGAGAGCGTTGCCCCACCTGCTGACATATGGCTGTCAGCAGGTGCCTGTATGATCCGGTTGTCCGTCGGCTGCAAGGGATTGAAGGATTTCACGCGATGACCGAGAACCCGAACCTCATCTCCCACGTCTCGCTGGGCACTAACGACCTCGCCCGCACAACCGCGTTCTACGACACCGTGATGCCAACCCTTGGCGCGCACCGCTTGGAGGAGTTCCCGGGCGCGGTCGCCTATGGCAATCGGTATCCGGAATTCTGGGTCCAGACGCCGATCGACGGTGAGCCGGCGCGCACCGGCAACGGCACGCATCTTGGGTTCGTGGCGACGACAAGGGCTGCGGTTCACGCCTTCTGGGAAGCTGCCTTGGCCGCCGGCGCATCGCCCGACGGCCCGCCGGGACCGCGGCCAGCCTACGGTCCGGCCTACTATGGCTGCTTCGTCCGCGACCTCGACGGCCACAAGGTCGAAGCGACCTTTTGGGACGAATCGCCGACCTGACCGGTACCAAGCATGGGGACGAGCAACGAAATGATCAAACTCTACTGGTGCGCCCAGACCCGGGCGTCGCGCATGGTCTGGCTGCTCGAGGAGGCCGGCCTGCCCTATGAGGTGGTGCCGGTCGACATCCGCACGCCCGGCGGCAAGGACGCGGTGCCGGGGTTTCACGAGGCCAGCCCGATGGGCAAGGTGCCGGCGCTGGCGGACGGCCCGGTGACGGTGGCCGATTCCGCCGCCATCGCGCTTTATGTCGCCGACCGCTATCCCGAAGCCGGCCTGGCACCGGCGATCGACGCGGCGGACCGCGGTCGCTACCTGTTCTGGATGACCTATTCGCCCGGCGTGATCGAGCCGGCTATGGCGGAGAAGTTCAGCAACGCCACGCCCAACCGCCTTTCCCACGGCTGGGGCGACTTCGGACTGATGGTCGAGACCTGGGAGAAGGGACTCGGCGACAGCCCCTGGATCCTGGGCGACCGGTTCTCCGCCGCCGACGTGATGCTCGGTTCCTCGGTCCTGTTCATGCGCATGTTCGGCATCATGCCCGACAGCCCGACGCTTGCCGGCTATGCCGACCGCTGTGCCGCCCGGCCGGCCTATCAGCGGTCACGCGAGCGCGAAGGCTGAGCGCACCGGCGCGGGAGGACGGCGATGGCGAAGCGCAGGAGCTGGGCGGAAAAGCTGGCGGACGGCAAGCCGCACGAAGTCAAGCCGGTCCCGTGCGACATGGCCGGCATGAAGGCCGGCCAGCTCATGCTGATCCCGTCCGCGCGGATGATCGACGCATTCGTGCGGGCCATCCCGGCGGGCGAGGCAATGGACGTCAAGGCCATGCGCACGCGGCTGGCCGCGGCCAATGGCGCCGAGGTCTGCTGCCCGATCACCGCCGGCATCCACCTGCGCGTGGTGGCGGAAGCCACCCATGAGGCGCTGGCCGCCGGTGCGCCGGCAAGCGCGGTTGCACCGTACTGGCGGGTGATCGACGCCACGGCGCCGATCGCCCGCAAGCTCAGCTTCGATGCCGCGGAGATCGCGGTTGCCCGCGCACGCGAGGGGCTCGGCTAGACCAGGTTGATGCCGGAGACGTCGGCGTCGTAGTCGTCCAGGGTCCACAGCAGTGTGAACCCGGTGCCGGACAGCGCCGGCGTGTCGCCGTAGACATAGGTGTCGCCGTCGAAGACCGCGAACGATGAGCCGGTCACACGGTCGCCGTCGGACGCGTCGTAGTCCCTGATCACGTCGACCGAGTGGGCCAGGCCGGGCGACGTCGGCTCGAAGACGCTGGCGAACAGGTCGGCGCCCGCGCCGCCGAACAGGGTACTGCCGGCACCGGTGCCGATCAGCAGATCGTCGTCGGAGTTGCCATAAAGCGTGTCGCCGCCGCTGCCGCCAAACAGCGTGTCGTTGCCGGCGCCGCCGTAAAGCACGTCGGCGTCGCTCGCGCCGGCGGGCAGCGGGCCCGAATACAGCACGTTGTCGCCCACCAGGATGTCGTTGCCGACGCCGCCCTTCAGCACGTCGTCGCCGGTGCCGCCTTCCAGCGAATCGTCGCCGTCGTTGCCCTCGAGCGTGTCGTTGCCGGTGAAGCCGAGCAGCAGGTCGTGGCCGTCCTGACCCTGGACGGTGTCGTCGCCACCTTCGCCGAACAGCCGGTCGTTGTCGGCACCGCCGAAGATCCGGTCGGGACCGTCGCCGCCCTGCACGCGGTCGTCGCCGTCGTTGCCGTACAGCGCATCGCCTTCGCTGCCGCCCTCGATGTGGTCGTTGCCGGCACCGCCTTCGATGACGTCGACCCCGTCGTTGCCGAACAGCCAGTCGTCGCCGTCGTCGCCGCGGATGTGATCCATGCCGTCCTCGCCCAGGATCCAATCGTCGCCGCCGTCGCCGAGCAACCAGTCGCTGCCCTTGCCGCCGTAGATCCAGTCCTTGTCGTCGCCGCCGCTGACCCAGTCGTCGCCGTCGCCGCCGTCGAGATCGTCGCTGCCCTTGCCGCCGTCGAGAGAGTCGTCGCCGTCGCCGCCGCGCAGGATATCGTCGCCGAGGCCGCCCTCGATGCGGTCGTTGCCGGCGCCGCCGGTCAGGCGGTCGTCACCGAGAAAGCCGCCGATCAGTTCGCCTTCGTCGCTGCCTTCGTAGCTGTCGTCGTCGTCGGTGCCGACGAAGGCGTAGAGCGCCAACGGCGGCGACTCGAAGTCGTATTGCGACACCAGCTTGGGCTGGTCGCCGAAAGCGCCGAGATTGGGATCGAGGAAGAACAGCATGATATGGCTCCCACCGCGAACGTCCCCTGATGGGTCGGTCGCAGCGGAGGCGGCCACGGTTCAAACGAATGTCGGCGACCGTCGCGTCGGCCCGGATCAGGCCGCAGCCTTGACGCGCGAAATCACCACCTTGGCGGTCAGGTGCCGGATCTTGGCCAGGCCGTGCAGGCGCTGGATCGTGACCACCGTCAGCTCCGTTCCGGCAGCCAGCAGCAGGCGTCCGGTGGTGTCGACGATGTCGCGGGCGACCGTGTCGCCTTCGCGCAGCTGATAGGGCTCCAGCTCCATCACGGTACGACCGGGTTCGGTGCCCGCGCGGGCCTTGGCCTGCAGCATGGCAAGCACGAACTTCAGCATGTCCGGGTCGTAGAGCCGGGCCTGCGCCTGCAGCTTCTCGCCGACCAGCGCCAGCGGCTTGCTCTCGCCGACCTCGGTGTCGACCAGGTCGATCAGTATGTGCAGCAGCCGGGCCATCGGCGGGATGTCGACACTCTTCACCGGCTCGGGCGGGAACCCGCTGCCGTCGAAGCCGCGCCGGCTGTAATAGATGGCGCGGGCGACGCCCTCCAGCCGCGGGATGTTGGCGATCAGGTCGCGCGCGGCACGCGGGCTCTGCTCCAGCAGGGCCTTTTCCTCGCCGCTGAGCGGCGCACCGGCGGCGATCTTGGCCGCCGCCGATTCCGGCAGGGCGACGATGCCGAGCGGATACAGCATCGCGGCCAGGTCCAGCTCCCAGGCGCGGCCGACCTTCAGCCGCGGCCCGACCAGCCGCGCCCAGCGCCGCACCTTGGTCGCACGCTGGAAGATGTCGGGCCGGGTCAGCGCCAGGATGTCGGTCAGCACCTTGACGCTGCCGGACAGGGTCTGCTCGAGCAGCTGCTTCTCGCCGGCCAGCAGCCGGTGCAGCTCGGCCGCATCGCGGATCGCGGCCAGCAGCGTCGCCGGATCGCAGGGCTTGCGTACGAAGCGGAAGATGCGGCCGTCGTTGACCGCCGATGCCGCTGTGCCCTGGTCGTCGTTGCCGGTCAGCATCACCCGCACGGTCATCGGCCAGCGCTCGGCGACGGTCGCCAGCAGCTCCACGCCCTTCATGCCCGGCATGTTCTGGTCGCTGACCAGCACCGCGAACGATTCTCCCGCCTCCAGCATCTTCAGCGCCTCGGCGGCCCCCGCGGCACATTCCAGCGCCAGGTCCTTGCGCAGCACCCGCCGGGCGGCATTCAGCAGGTTGACGTCGTCGTCGACCAGCAGCACGCGCGGGGATTCTGCGCCCATCGCGGCGGCCTCAGGCGGCGATCCGCGGCGCCGGCAGCGCAGCGACGCAGACCGCGCGTGCGTCGGCATCGAGGTCGCCCTCCGCCGCCGGAATCTGCGCCAGCCGGCGCAGCGCCTCGGTCAGCCGGGCCGGCAGGCCGAGCAGGGTGGTGGCGTAGGCGGCGCTGGGTGCCGCAATCGGCGGGAACGTCCCGGTCGGCGTTTCGCGCTGACCCAGCCGCGCGAAAAGGGCCGCGGCATAGACCACGTCGGAGTCGGCGGGAGCGACGCCGGCGGCAACGGCCAGCGCGGCGGCCCTGTCGGCGAGCCGCCAGGCGCGCTCATGCTGGGGCGGCGACGCGCCGGTCTGCCCCCCATTGTTGCCGAGCCGGCGGCGGACCAGCAGCGCGCGCAGCCGGTCGAGGCCGATCGCATCGAGGGCGCGGGCGATGTTGCACGTCTCCACCGGGCGGCCGAAATAGGCTGAATTGACCAGCTGCAGCAGGCGGACGGCCAGGCTCGGATCGCGGGCGACGATGGCGGCCACGTCGGCCGGCTGCGCGCCCGGCCGCTCCAGCAGCTTGCCGAGTGCGTCGAAGGCGGCCGGCGGGCTCTGCAGCCGGTCGAGGAACGACGCGCCGCGCTCCGCCACGTCGGAGCCGATCTCGCGGATCAGCGCCAGCGGGGCCTCGATCGCCGCGATCAGCGCCTCCGGGTCGCAGGGCTTGCCGAAGAAGCGGTGGCTGCGGCCGACCGCGCGATAGACCTGCTCCGGCTCGGCCTCGCCGACAGGATGAAGCGGATGATGCCCGGCGCATCGCGAGATGCGCTCCAGCACGTCGGCACCGGCGATCCCCGGCATGCGCATGTCGCAGACGACGACGTCGACCGGCTCGCGGGCGACCGTCTCCGGCGCCGCGGCGCCGCCGTCGGCGAAATGCATGTCCCAGGCGTGGCGCTGGCCGCGGGTGAAGCGGCGCAGCCCGTCGAGGATGTTCGGCTCGTCGTCGACGAACAGGATCACCGGCTTCATGTTGCGGCCTCCTCTGCCGTCAGGCTTGCCGCATGCAGCGGCAGGCGGATGGTGAAGCAGGTCCCGCCGCCGGGACGGCCGACGAAACCGATCGAGCCGCCATGCTTCTGCCGCACGATGGCGTAGGAGATGGCCAGGCCCTGGCCGGTGCCCTTGCCCACGTCCTTGGTGGTGAAGAAGGGATCGAACACGCGCCCGGCGACCTCCGGCGGGATGCCGCAGCCATTGTCGGCGATGCGGATCTCGACCTCGCCGCCGACCAGCACGGTGGCGACCGCGATGCGGCCCGGCCTTCGCCGCGCGCCGCGATGGCGTCGGCCGCGTTGACGATCAGGTTGAGCAGCACCTGGTTGATGTCGCCCGGCAGGCAAGGCACCGTCGGCAGCCCCTCGGCGAGGGCGAGCTCGACCTCCGCAACATACTTCCACTGATTGCGCGACACGGTCAGGGTCGTCTCGATCGCCTTGTTGATGTCGACGGCGACCTTCTCGTCCTCTCCGGGGTGGGAGAACTCCTTGATCGCGTTGACGATGCTGGCGACCTGGCCCATGCCCTGCAGCGACTGCTCGATCGAGGCAGCACCTCGCCGAGCAGGAACTGCAGGTCGATCTCGTCCTCCAGAGCCCGGATGCGCGCGATCGCCTCACCGAGCGCCGATTCGGCGCCAACGCCAGCGCCTCGCGATAGGCGGCCACCACGCGGGTCAGGTCGCCGAAGGCATCCTGCATGAAGCGGATATTGTCGCCGACATACTGGACCGGAGTGTTGATCTCGTGGGCGACGCCGCTGGCAAGTGTGCCGAGCGCCTCCATCTTCTGCGCCTGGCTCAGCTCGCGCTCCAGCGCCGCCCGCCGCGCCTCGACCGCCTTGCGCTTGGTGATGTCGCGGAACATCCACACCGTGTGGCGACCGCCCTGGTGGGCCATGCTGGCAAGACCCACCTCGATCGAAAGGTGGCGCCGTCGCTGCGCCGACCGACCGCCTCGACCATCGTGTCGCCCTCGGTGCCGCCGGTAGCGGACAGCCGGGCGATCAGGACGCTGGCCTCCGGCGTGTCCTCGAACAGCGCACAGACGGTCTGTCCCGACAGGGTGCCGCCCGCCGACGCGAACATCGCCTCCGCCGACCGGTTGGCGCGACGGATCGACAGGTCGTCCTGGGCCAGCACGATGCCGACCTGGGTATGGTCGAGGATGGTGTTCAGATAGCGGCGCTGGTTATCCAGCGATGTGGCGGTTTCCTTCAGGGCCCGGTTGGCCTCATAGAGCTCGCGGCTCTTGCCTTCCAGCAGCGCCTCGGCCGCCTGCCGCGCCTGCGTCTCGCGCGCCAGGCGCCGGGCAAGGGCCTCGGGCGTCAGCGTGCGTTCGGCGGCGCCGGCGTCAGGGTGAAGCTTATGCATTGCCTGCCTCCTTCCTGCTGCAGGTCGGTGCGTTCCACCGTGTGCGTCGCACCGAAGCGGTCGACGGCACCGGCGATCAGGCCTTCCGCGAAATCGCCCAGGTGGCGTTCGGACCGGTAGGTCAGTTCCAGCGAATCCGCGCCGAGGCGCCGTGTCCGGATCTCCGGCAGGCATGCCCCCGGATGCGGCCGGCGGACCTCGGCGTGGATGCGCCCGTCGACGCGCTCAAGGAACGCGAGCAGGCCGCCGGGCTCGGCGAAATAGGCGGGGTGGCGGTCGTGGAAGCAGCCGAGCATGTGCCGGCCGAAGTCGCGGATCAGGTCGCCGACCGGGCGGCCGGTGCGCGCGCTGACGGCGCGGACGAGCGCGACCAGCTCGCCGTGATCGTAGGCGCCGACCTCGGTATAGGCGCCGCCCGAGGCGGGCGCCGCGTCGACGATGACGGCCTCGGTGACGTCCGGCCCCAGATCGGCGTCGAGCCGGTCCAGAAACGCTGTGAACACGATGCCCTTCATGGTTGGCCATCCCGAAGCAAATGCGAGACAAGTCCAATGGGTATTTTCAAATGAATGTATTGATGATCGATTAAACCGTTTGACTATCGCAGCCGGCCGCAAGCATCAAACCCACGGCAGTCATTTGCACAAAACTTTCGACAAATTCGCGCCAAATACCGATGGCCGGAAAGACTTGATTTCTCTTTGCGCCGCCTGGCCGTTTCGGAGTTCGGCCGGGCGCGCCGCGCTCAGTCCGGCAGGGTCAGGCTGCCGTCGGCGTTCAACGCGAAGCCGGGATTCCACGCCACTTCCCACAGGAAGCCATCGGGGTCGGCGAAATAGCCCGAATAGCCGCCCCAGGCCACGTCCTCGGCCGGCTTGACCAGCGTCGCCCCCTTTGCCGCCGCCTCGGCCAGAACGGCGTCGACCTCGGCCCGAGAATGCGCGTTCTGCGCCAGCGAGAACGCCCGGAACCCAGAGCCGGCGGGATCGACGCGGGCATCGTCGGCCAGTTCGTCGCGCGGATAGAGCCCGAAGGCGAAGCCGCCGGTCTGGAAGAAGGCGACGCCCTGTGCCGCACGTACCGAACGGACCCATCCCAGCGATTCGTAGAAGGCCTGGGCGCGCGCCAGATCGGCGACGCCGAGGGTGATCAGGCTGATCCGCTGGTCCATCGCACCGGTCCTCGCTGTTGCGCCCGCGAGGTAAGCCGCGCCGCCGGCGCCTGTCAATGTTCTTTTTTTGTTCCGAGCACCCTGGGCCGCCCGCGAAGGGCGGCCCAGGCCTCAATGGTGGCGTTGGTCCGGATGCACCGTCTTGTCGAGGATGTCGGCGCGATGGCCGATCACGAAGGCGCTCGAGCCGACGATCAGCGGGTCCGGCCCGCGCACTACGTGCGTATTCTTCTCCGGATAGGGCAGCGACGACAGGAAGTGCTGCATGCAGTTCAGCCGCGCCCGCTTCTTGTCGTCGGACTTGACGATGGTCCACGGCGCATCGGCGGTGTCGGTATGGAAGAACATCGCTTCCTTCGCCTCGGTATACTCGTCCCACTTGTCGAGCGAGGCCATGTCGATCGGCGACAGCTTCCACTGCTTCAGCGGCTCCAGCCGGCGCGCGGCGAAGCGCCGGCGCTGCTCCTCGCGGGTGACCGAGAACCAGTATTTGAACAGCCGGATGCCGGAGCGGACCATCATCCGCTCGATCTCCGGGCATTGCCGCATGAACTCCAGATAGTCGCTCGGCGCGCAGAAGCCCATCACCCGCTCGACCCCGGCACGGTTGTACCAGGAGCGATCGAAGAACACGATCTCGCCGCCGGCCGGCAGGTGCTCGATGTAGCGCTGGAAGTACCACTGGGTGCGCTCGCGTTCCGACGGCTTGTCCAGCGCCACCACCCGCGCGCCGCGCGGGTTCAGGTGTTCCATGTACCGCTTGATCGTACCGCCCTTGCCGGCCGCGTCGCGCCCTTCGAACAGGATCACGATCCGTTGCCCGGTCGCCTTGACCCAGTCCTGCACCTTCAGCAGCTCGACCTGCAGCTCGGCCTTGTGCGCCTCATAGGCGCTGCGCGGCATCTTGCGCGCATAGGGATAGGCGCCGGTCTCGAAGGCACGTGCGATCGCGGCCGGGTCGTGCCGCATCTCCGCGATGCGATGGCTGGCGTTCTCGGCGTCGATCTGCTTGGTGCGCGCGCGCCGCGTCCGTGGCTTGGCGGGGGTCGCGCCGTTGCCGGCCTTGGCCGCCGGCTTCGCCGCTTCGCCTTTGCGTGCGGGGGCCTTGCGGCGCGCGGGCTTTGCCGTGGCCGGAGCCGCGCCGTTGGCCGAAATGGTATCCTGCGCAGCGGCAGGCTGTGCCGTGGCCGGTGCCTTTTCCCGGGCGGCGGGATTGGGCGCCGGTGCGACCTGCGGCTCGGCCGAAGCCGCCGCATCGCCGGCAGGGCTGGACTTCGCGCCCGTTGCCGGGCCTGGACGGTTTTCGTTGGCCATCGCGGATACTCCGAAATTGCGCCGGGGACGCTATGACAGATGGCAAGAATTGAGGAACGGTGACCGGAACGGGACCGCCGACCGCCGCTCTATGACAGCAGGATGACACGAACCGCCGCCGCCGCGCCAGCAAGCGCGGCAACGTGTCCCTTTTCCGGCCATGCGGGTCCCGCGGTCGGCGCCGCGGCGGGTCAGTATTCGCCCGGCGCCGCCACGGTGTCGACCGGCAGGCCGCTCGGCACCGTTGCCGGCACCTGGTCGGCGGTCGACGCCACCGACGGCGCGCTCAGCGCCTCGAGGAAGGCGGCCAGCGCCGCCACCTGCGCATCCGTCGGCTGGAACCGCGGCAACTCGGGCGCCAGCGACGCCAGCACCGCCGCCCGCAGGCCGGGCTCGCGATGGATCGTCGGCTCGATCTCGGCCTCCAGCGACACGAACTGGAAGTCGGGCGTCCAGCAGACCGACGGGTCGAAATGGTGCCGGATCGCCATGTCCAGGGTGTGGAAGGCGCCGTTGTGCATCCAGGGCCCGGTCAGCGCCACGTTGCGCAGCGGCGGCGTGCGGAAGCCGAACAGGTCCGCGCCTTCGCCGGAGACCAGGAAACGGCCGAAGTCGAGCGGCGCGGAGGCGCCGCGGCCCGGACCGATCTGCGGCGTGCCGATGTTGTGGTGCTGCTGGTCTGTCATCAGCGGGCCGCTGTGGCACGTGGCGCAGCCGGCCTCGCCATAGAACAGCAGGGCGCCTTCGACCTGCGCGTCGGTCAGCGCGTCATCCTCGCCGGCCAGCCAGCGGTCCCACGGGCTGTCGGTGAAGGCGAAGGCCTGTATTTCGAAGGCGGCGATGGCCTGGGCGGCATGGGCGAAGGTCAGGTCGGCGACGGCCACGTCCGGATAGGCCTGCTGGAACAGCGCGACATAGGCCGGGATCGCCAGCAGCCGGTCGGCCAGCGCCTGCCACATGCCGACGAAGTCCTCGTCCTCGAAGGCCGCGATCTCGTTCTCGCGGCCGTCGGCCGCGATGTCGCCGGGCTGGCCGCGCATCTCGTCGCGCGAGGTCACCGGGAACATCGCCTGCAGCGCCAGCGGCGTATCGAGCCACATGAACATCTGGTCGCCGGCCGGGGTGTGGATGGTGCCGTCGGCGGCAATCTCGACCCGGCTGTCCCAGAACATGGTGTGCCAGTGCGAATCGCCGCGGTTGAACACCTCGGGTGCGTTGCGCGGGATCAGCGCCCCTTCGGCCAGGTCGCGGCCGGTGCCGAGACCGACGCCGCCGCTGCCGAAAGAGACCGACAGCCCGTCGCCGATGCCGAAGGCCGGGTGATGGCAGGTCGCGCAGGAAATGTTGCGGTTGCCGCTCAGCTCCGGGTCGAAGAACAGCATCCGGCCCAGCTCGACCAGCGCGTCCGGCTCCGCCGGCGGCGGCTGCAGGGCCTCGACGCCCTGGGCCTCGACCGCCGCGCGCAGGGTGGCGCGCGCATCGCCGGCGGCGCTCTGCGCCTCGGCGCCGAGCACGATCAGGCCGCCGACGCCGACGAATGCTGCGGCATAGGCCGCGGCCCAAAGCCCCTTGCGGCTGTCGTCGAACCCGATCTGCATGGGCTCCCCCATCTCTTCAGGCTAGGCCGTCCGGCCGGTCCGGTGTCGCCGGTCAGGGTACGGCATGACTCGTATCCGCATCATGAAGATGTCGGATTTAAGGTAGCGGATGACAGGGATGCAATGTGACGCAGTGCCCGCCGTCACACCGCGCGCCGCGCCGCGCCGCCGATTCAGCGGGCGCGACGCCGGATGACGAAGCTCTCGTCGTTGAACCACAGCCCGCCGTGGCGCTGCAGCACCGCGCAGGTGGCGTCGAAATAGTCGTCGCTGGAGATGGCGTGGCGGAACCGCGCCTCGTCGATCTGCGCCACATAGCAGGCTGCGTTGAAGGCCGCGAGCACCGACGAGGTGCCGATGCTGGCCGACAGCTCGGACGACAAGGCGTGCATCTCGTAGCGGAAGATGGCGTCGTTGTCGGTGCCCGCCTCCGGCTTCAGCCCTTCGTCGTCGGCCAGCGCCCGCCGCAACTCGTCGATCAGCACGTTGCGCGGGGTCTGGAACGGGTCCTCGTCCGGCCACAGCGCGCGGACCAGTTCCATGCCGGCGTCGTGGCCGTAGGACTGCACCGTGACCATGCGCCCGCCCGGCGCCAGCGCCTGTGCCAGCGGCGCCAGCACCAGCCGCACCTTGCGCTCCGCCGTGGTCCGCGCCCGGTAGGGCTGCGAGGCGATGATCAGGTCGTGCCCGTCCAGCGGCTCGCCGCGGCGCGGAATCGCGCGGTCCAGCACGAAGCGATGGTCGGCGCGATAGACCACCAGCACGAAGGGCTGGGCAGGATGCGGGTTGCCTGTGGCCGCGTCGACCTCCACCCGCCAGCCGTCGGCCAGCACCGGCGCCAGCGCGCGTATCTGCTCGTCGAAGGCATGTCCGCTCGACCCGTGCAGCGCGACGTCGAACAGCTTCAGCCGTTCCGGGTTCTGCCGCGGGGTCAGCCGCACCGCGTCGCGGAAGTACATGTTGGTCAGCACGAGCACCGTCATCGGATGCTCGACGAAGCGGTCGGCCAGGTGCTCCAGCCCGATGCGCACGTCCTCCAGGCTGATCTCCTTCGCCACCACCAGCTGCGGCACCGTCGGCATGCGCTGATGCAGCTGGCGCATGACCAGGCTCAGCACCGTGGCGTCGCCCATGCCTGCATCGAACACCCGGATCGCCGGCGGCACCGGCTCCAGCGACGCGAGTTCGCGGCCGATCCGCTGGGCGATCGCCCACTTCTCGTTGGTTGTGGTGGCGTACAGCCGGTATTTCTCGCGGCTGTCGTAGAAGCGCGTGTTGCCGTTGCCTTCGGGCATGCGGTCGTTCCCCGGATTCCGTCACCGCGGCAGTGTACAACAGCCGGCGGCGGGCGCCAGCACACGGCTGGGTGACGCCGCCGCACCGGTTCCGACGGTCGTCGGGGCCCGGAATGGCTTATCCCGGCGCTCGCGCGCCGGGATAAGGAGGCTCCAGCCGGTGGTAGGGACGGGGAAGGTTATGGTTGCGACCGGCCACCGGCGCCCGGCCGCAATCTCGGACGATGGGGTCAGTTGGCGACCAGGTTCAGGCGAACGGTCTGCACGTCGAAGAACCCCATCATGTTCAGGGCGACGGTCTGGGCGTTGGCCCCGGTCGCCGGGTCGTTCCACAGGTCGATGGTGTACTGGCCGGGAAAGGCCGCCACCTGGGTCCAGGCGCTGGCCTGCCAGCCGCCGACCAGGGCGCTGGTCTGGCCGCCGCCCAGGGCCGAGTTGGCCAGGATCGTGACGGAGTCGATCTTGCAGCCCGGGTACTGGGTCAGGTCGAACACCGTGTTCAGGCTGAGCTGGGTGAAGTTCACGTCACTGTTGATCGCGCGTTCCGGCGACTGGCAGACCGGCTGCGGCGGGACCGGCGGCGCGCCGAAATGGCTGACCACCAGGTCGATGTCGCCGACCTCGACCCAGCCGACCGTGCGCAGCTGCAGCGTGTTCACGCCCTGGCCGAAGACGTCAGCGTTCGGGTTCGGGTACAGCGTGACCAGATGCTGGTTGGCCGTGAAGGCGCTGTCGACCACCTGGCCGTTGACCAGCAGCTCGACCTTGCCGGCCGGGTTGAGTTGGCCGATCTCCACCTTCACGCCCTCAAGGCCGTAGCCGTTGAACTGCGGGCCGATACCGCCGAGCTGGCGCAGCGGGAAGGTTTCGTCGTGGGTCCAGCGGTCGACGTCGATCGCGATCGTCTCGACCAGCAGCGGCTGGGCCCCGCCGCCGAAGGCAAAGGCCGGGGCCGCCAGCCCGGACAACGCGACAGCGGCAAGAATTGCTTTGCGAACCATCTTGGTGCTCCTGATCGAATTCGTCGTTCGATGATCAGGAACTTAGCGACCGGCCGCTTTCATTGGCATGCCGGCTGGATTATTTGTTTTCTAGGCTTCTTGGAATCGCCTAACGCGGCCTTCGGCTTGCCGCCAGTGCCGCCGGCAGGGCGTAGCGGCGCAGCACCACCTCGCCCGGCAGCGGCTGCAGCGCCGGGTTGCCGTACAAGCCGGCCAGCGCCAGCACCACCAGGTCGAGCTCCGGCACCACGAACAGCCGCTGGCCGCCCCAGCCGATGCCGGCCGCCCAGCGCAGCTCGCGCCGCCCGACCAGCGACCGGCCCAGCCACCAGTGATAGCCGTAGAACCACAGCCCCTGGGCGTTGGCGTGGGCCGCGGTGGCCTCGGCGATCCAATCGGCGCCGACGATCGCCCGGTCCCGCCATCGCCCGCCGCCGACCGCGACCTGGCCGACCTTCAACAGGTCGCGCGGACGCAGCCGCAGCCCCGACGGCGCCATCGCCATACCGGTGTCGTAGCGGACCCACTCCGCCCGCGCGATGCCGAGCGGCGCCAGTAGCGTTTCCTGCACCAGCGCGTCGAACGGCATGCCGGACGCGCGCTCCAGCACCGCCGCCAGCAGGGTGGTGTGGCCGCCATTGTAGACGTGGACGGCGCCCGGCGGCCGCCGCAGCGGCTGCTCCAGCACGAAGCGTACCGGGTCGGGTGCCGCCATCATCTGCCGCTCGCTGTTGCGCGGGTCGGCATAGGGCAGGTCCTCGTTCCAGTCGAAACCGGCGGTCATGGTCAGCAGGTGGCGGACGGTGATCGCCCCCTTGCCGCCGTCGCGCAGGTCGGCATGCTCCGGCAGCCAGTCCAGCACCGGCCGGTCGAGATCGCCGAGCCAGCCGCGGTCGCGGGCGACGCCGGCGACCAGGCCGGTCACGCTCTTGGTGATCGAGCGCAGGTCGTGCAGCATCGTCGCGTCGTGGGCGACGACGCCGAGCGGCCGGGCAAAGGCCCAGTCCTCGCCGGTAAAATAGCGCTCGTAGATCAGCGTGCCGCGCCAGGCGATCAGCGCGGCGTGCAGGTTGGCGTCGGTCCATGCCTCGAACTGGGGCGCGAGTCCGGCGAGCAGCGCCGGGTCGATGCCCATGTCGCCGGGCGCGGCGACCGGCCAGCCGTCGGCCAGGTCCGGTGGGCAGATCCGCGCCGCGCCGGTCACGCGCACCCCCGGTGATCGGCCTCGAGAAAGGGGCCGACAGGTGCTTCGACAGGATTCGGGTCTGCGGTTGCCATCGCCTGTCGCCTGCACGGGGCCGCGCGCTGCCGGGCCGAGCCCATTGTCGGCAATGTCGCCGCAATGGCAAGGCCCGGCGCTTGCGCGTCGGGTGGCCTACAATGGCAAGGCCCGGCGCTTGCGCGCCGGGCCAGGGAGGCTCCAGTCGGTGATTGGGGTTGGGGACGGGGGGTTCCATGCGGCCGGTCACCGACACCCGGCCGCAAGCTCGGCGATGGGCGGGCTACCAGCCCGAGGCGCTCACCAGGTTCAGGCGCACGGCCCGGATGGTGAACTGGCCCATCAGATTCAGGGACAGCTGCGGCGCGTTGAAGCCGGCCGTCGGCTGGTTCCAGAATGTCAGCGTGTACTGGTTCGGGTAGGTGCCGACCTGCTGGCGGTTGGTCGCCTCGGTGCCGTTGACCAGACCGGCGACCTGGCCCTGGCCGAAGGCCGTCGAGGCGACCAGGCTGATCGAGCTGATCCGGCACCCGTTGAACTGGGCGAGGTTGAACAGGTTGTTCAGGTCGAGTTGGCCGAAACTCACCTGGGTATTCAGCGGCCGCTCGATGGTCTGGCAGGCCACCGGCTGCTGCCAGCCGCCGCCCCCGCCGCCGTTGCCGCCCTGGATCGACAGCGCGATGTCGTCGATCGGCACCCAGCCGATGGTGCGCAGCTGCAGGGTCTGGATCTCCGAGCCGAAGGTGTCGGCCCCCTGCGGGCGCAGCTCGATCCGCTGTTTGCCGGCGGAATAGGCCGCGGCGACCACCTGGCCGTTGACCACCAGCTGGACCTGGCCGGCCGAGCCCCAGGGCATCAGCTCCACCGTGACCGAGCGCAGGGTGCGCCCGTTGTACTGGTTGCCGATGTTGCCCATCTGGCGCAGCGGCAGGGTCTCGTTGCCGACGATCCGGTCGATGCTGATGTTGACGGTCTCCAGCCGCTGCTGGTTCCAGCCGCCGCCGTTGTTGTTCCAGCCGCCGCCGTTGTTGTTGTTCCAGCCGTTGTTGCTCCAGCCGCCGCCGTTGTTCCAGCCGCCGCTGTTCGAGCCGGCGCCGTGCGCGAAGCTGGGCGCGGCCGCGCCGATCAGCGCGGTGGCGAGGACGAGGGCTTGGGCGATCCTGCTCTTGGGCGACATGGCGGTGCTCCCGACCGGTGTGGTGTCGATGCACAAAAGCTAGCGATCGCCCGTTTTCATTGGCATGCGGGTGGGGTTATTTGTTTTTTAGGCGGCTTAAAATCGCCTAACCGACCAGCCATGGGCTTTTTGCTCCGCGATCGCTATCTAGGCGGCATGATGCGCAAGACACGCCCCTTCGCCGGCCTGATGCTCACCGCGCTGATGGCCGCAACCCCGGCGCTGGCCCAGCAGGGCGGCGCGCCGGACCTGTTCACCATCCTGTCGAACCTGCAGCGCAACCCGGCCTATCAGGGCGAGGTGCTGACCACCCAGCCCTATTATCCACGCCCCGGCTCGCCGCAGTTCCTGTACGAGGTTCGCATCCTCACCCCGGACGACCGCATCGTGATCGTCTATATTGATCCGATGTCCGGGCAGATCGTGCCCAACCCCGGCGGCTGAACCGGCCGGCCGCGAAGAAAGGCGGTGACGCCCATGCGCGTGCTTCTCGTCGAAGACGATCCCGATTTGGCCGAGCAGATCGCGACCGTGCTGCGCGACGAGAACTATGCGGTGGACGTGGCCGCCGACGGCCTGACCGCGCTGGAAATGGGCGGCAGCGACCCGTTCGACGCCGTCATCCTCGACCCCGGCCTGCCGGGCATGGACGGCTTCAGCGTGCTGCGCCGCTGGCGCGACCAGGGCCTGACCATGCCTGTGATCGTGCTGACCGCCTCGCGCAAGGAGGTGGCGGACATGAAGGAGGCGGTGCGCGCCGGCGCCACCAACTTCCTGACCAAGCCGGTCGACCTGGAACTGCTGCTCGACTGGGTGCGCGGCGTGGTCAATTCCGCCGGGCCGAACGCCAGCACGCCGACGCTCAGCGAAGGCGACCTGCGCATCGACACCCAGGCGATGCGGGTGTGGTTCCAGGATAAGCCGGTCAAGCTGACCCCGACCGAGTACCGCATCCTGCACTACATGTTCGTCAACCGCGAGCGGCCGGTCTCCGCCGACGAGCTGGTCAAGCACAATTTCGACGGCGCCAGCGCCAAGACCGCCAACGAGATTCCGGTCTATGTCAGCCGGCTGCGCGACAAGCTGCACCGCCGCGTGATCCAGACCGAATACGGCTACGGCTACCGCCTGGTCTGCAACATCGGCTGACCGGGCCCGCGCCTTGCCCGCCACCATCCGCCGGCGCACGGCCACCCTGTTCGGCAGGGTGCTGCTGGCCGCCGGCCTGATCCTGGCGGTCGCCGCGCCGGTGATCTGGTTCGGCGCCGGCGCGCTGATCCGCGCCGCGGCCGAGGGCGTGGTCGACGCCCAGCTGCGCGGCTTCGGCAACCAGCTGCGCGCCGCCCGCGCCAGCGAGCAGGCCAGCGGCGTGTTCTTTTTCAACGAGCCCGACCTGGAATGGGTCTGGCAGATCTCCATCGACGGCGCGCCGGTGAACCGGGCCACCGTGCTGTCGCTCAGCGACCGCACGCTGCCGTCGATCACCGACACGCCGGCGCGCGACTTCGCGGTCGATTTCGCCGACAGCGCCATCGGCCGGCTGCGCCTGGCCGAGCGGCTGGTCGAGGAGACCGACCGGGCCACCGGCGCGCTGCGGGCCGTGCGCTACCAGGTCGGCATCCGCCAGGCCAAGTACGAGGGCCTGGTCGACGACTATGTCGCCCAGTTGCAGGATCTGGTCTGGTATGCCGCGGTGCCGGCCTTCGTCGGCCTGATCGGCATTTCCGCCGTCGCCATCCTGATGCTGCGCGGCGGCCTGAACGAGGTGCGCCGCGCCATCGACCGCTTCCGCAGCGGCGCCACCGAACGGATCGAGGGCCGTCATGCCGCGGAGATGCAGGTGCTGGTCGACCAGGTCAACGAGCTGCTGGAGCGGCAGGCCGACATGCTCGGGCGCAGCCGCAAATACGTCGCCAAGATCGCCCACGACCTGAACCACCCGATCGCGATCGTCGGCAACGCCGTGGCCGGCAGCACCCAGCAGCCACTGATCGACAAGCAGCTGGCAAGGATGCGCGGTCTGATCGACCGCTATTCCGCGCTGGCCCGCGCCATCGGTCCCGGCGCGCTGACCGTCAGGGCGGTGGCGCTGGCGCCGATCCTGGAGGACGTCGCCGACAGCCATCGCCTGCTGTTCCGCCGCGCCCCGCTGACCATCGACGTCGACTGTCCGCCGGAGCTGCGTTTCGCCATCGAGCCGGCCGACGCCGAGGCGATGCTGAGCAATCTGGTCGGCAACGCCCACAAGTTCGCCGCCGGCCGGGTGCGGCTGTCGGCCCGCGCCGGCGACGGCGGCGGGCTGGTGCTGGCGGTGGAGGACGACGGCCCCGGCATTGCGCCGCAGAACCGCGCGGCGGCCCTGCGCTGGGGCGAGCAGCTCGACGAGGCGCCGCCGGGCAGCGGCTTCGGATTGGCCATCGTCCAGGACCTTGCCCAGCTCTACGGTGGCGGCCTGACGCTGGCCGATTCGCCGCTGGGCGGGCTCCGGGCCGAAATCGCGCTGCCGGCGGCGGCAGGCGCCGGCGACTGAAGCGGCCGCGTCCGCTGCCCTACCCTTCGCCGCCGCATTCTGCTAACCGAGGGTTGCGTGCGCCCGCCCCGGGCGCCCGGGTGGGCCTGTAGCTCAACGGGTCAGAGCGGACCGCTCATAACGGTTTGGTTGCGGGTTCGAGTCCTGCCAGGCCCACCAGCGCCCTGCCCGCCGCGACACGGCGGCCATTGTCACCGCCAATGCCCATTCGCATCGGCCCGCCGGCAGGTGCGGGGCGTTAACACCGCTTTATCGTTGGTTAACAGGAGAGTTACGCGAACTGACGATTCGTTAACGGATCGCGGTGCATGTTTCCATTCTGAACCACGATCACGCACGCCGGCTTGCCGGCCCGCATCCTCCGGCGGGCCAGGCTGGGCGAAGTGCACCCCGCGTGCGGGCCTGCATTCGTATGCCGGGCCCGGCAACGACAGCGAGCGGAACGATGCAGGCGGAGTTATCGGCAGCGGTCGACGCGACCGCTGCCCGAGCCGTACGAGCAGACCCGGCAGAGGGCGACACCGCGACAACCGATGCGGCGCGGGCGCTCCCGCCAACCCCCGATGCCGCGCAACACGGCGGCGGGCTGAAGCGCCTGCCGATCCGGGCCCGGCTGGCGCTGATCGCCGGCATGATGCTGGTGGCGCTGGTGGCTGTCAGCGTCATCGCCTGGCAGGCGCTCGAGCAGGAAACCGCCGCGGCCACCGCCGTGGTGCGGCTGAGCCACGCGCAGAGCCTGCATCAGGACGCCGACATGATGCACGAAGGCCTGAAGGGCGACGTGTACGAGCTGCTGGTGCGCACCGCCGATCCCGAGGCGTCCGGACGGGTGCGCGACAGGCTGCGCGACAACGCCGCGCGCTTCCGCGGGAATCTGAGCTCGCTCAGCGCGTTCGCCTTTCCCGCGGACCTTGCCGCGAGCGTCGCCGAGACCCGCCGCCAGGCGGAGCTCTATATCCACGAGGCCGAGGCGGTGGCGCAGATCGCCAACCTGGATCCGGAACTGGGGCTGGCCGCCCTGTCCGGTTTCGAAAGCCGGTTCGAGACCGTGAAGCGGGCGATGGACGCCCAGACCGACCTGCTCGCTGCCGAGATCGCGGCGACGGAGCAGGCGTCGGAGCGCTCGGCGGCGAATGCCAGGCTGTGGATCGTGCTGGCCGGTTGCTGCGCGGCGGTGATCGCGGCGGTGACCGTGCATCTGATCAACGCGTCGATCCGCAGATCGCTGCGCGACGTCGGCGCGATCGCGACGCGGATCGAGGAAGGCGACCTCGCCGCCCGCTGCACGATCGCCAGCAACGACGAGATCGGCGCATTGGGTCACGCGATCAACGGCATGGCTGCCAACCTGGAAATGACGATCGGCCGGATGCGGGCCGATTCCGCGCGCGAAGCGTTCAACCACCAGCTCGCCGAAGCGCTGGAGATGGTGCACACCGAATACGAGGCCTACGGCATCGTCGGCCGTGCCATGAACGCGATGTCCGACAGCCATCCGATGGAACTGCTGCTGTCGGACTCCAGCGAATCGCACCTGGAGCAGGCCACCGCGCATCCGACCGCCGGCGCCCCCGGCTGCAACGTCGACCTGCCGTTCAACTGCGTCGCCGTCTGCCGCGGCACCGCGATGAGCTTCCCGGACAGCGAGGCGCTGAACGCCTGCCCGAAGCTGCGTGGCCGGCCGGCCGGACGGATCTCGGCGACCTGCGTGCCGGTGACCTTCATGGGCCGCGCCGTCGGCGTGCTGCATGCGAGCGGGCCGGTCGACCGGCCGCTGGCCGCCGAGCAGGCCGACCGGCTGTCGATCCTCGGCGGGCTGACCGGGGCGCGCATCGGCACCATCCGGGCGTTCCAGCAGACACAGGTCCAGGCTTCCACCGACAGCCTGACCGGTCTGCTCAACCGGCGCGCGCTGGAGCAGCAGATGCGGGCGCTGACCAACCAGGGCACCGACTTTGCGTACATCCTGGCCGACCTCGACCGGTTCAAGCTGCTGAACGACACCCACGGCCACCAGGCCGGCGACACCGCGCTGCGCGTGTTCTCCGAGGTGATGCGCAGCAACACCCGCGATGGCGACCTGATCGCCCGGCTGGGCGGCGAGGAGTTCGCCGTCATCCTGGCCGGGTCGAGCGCGGTGCAGGCCCGCGACTGGACCGAGCGCCTGCGCCAGCGTCTCGCCAAGAAGCTGTCGGAGGGCAAGTGTGTCGCCTTCACCGCCAGCTTCGGCATCGCCGATTCGTCGATGACGCGCAATCTCGACGAGCTGCAAGCGATCGCCGATGTCGCGCTCTACGTCTCCAAGGACGAAGGCCGCGACCGCATCACGCTCGGCGATGCCGGCAGCCTGACCAAACCGTCGCCGCGCCACGCCCCGGAACACCCGGCCGGCATCAACGTCCGGCTGCTGGCCAACGCCAAGGACTGAGCCTGGTCGACCCTCCGGACCGCCGTCAGGCGGCGGCGAGCGCCGCCAGCTCCGCCTCGACGAAGCGCAGGTGGCCTTCCTTGATCCAGACCCGGCAGCCGTCCGGGCCCGCCGTCGCGTCGAGCGGGGCGCCGTCCGGCAGCCGCAGCCACGACCAGGGGCCGAACGCCTCCCCGCCTTCCGCGAAGCCGCCGTCGAGCACCAGCAGTTCGATGCCGCCGGCCGGCACGGCGCGGATGCGGGCGCCCGGCGCCCACAGTTCCGCCCGCACCGTCTCGCGAGCGTCGCGATGCAGCGTCGTCGCCCGCACGCCGGATGCCGCGTCAGCGAGCCGCGGATCGCCGGCCGCCGGCACCGTGTCGACGACCGGGTGACGGTCGGCGAGGTCGAACTGCCACAGCTTGACGAAGATCGTGCAGCCGGCGCCCGAGCCGGGCGTGTGACGCGAGGTCGGCGGATTGCGCACATAGCTGCCGGCCGCGAAGTCGCCGTGCTCGTCCTGGAATATGCCGTCGAGCACCAGGAACTCCTCCCCGCCGCCGTGGACGTGCGGCGAGAACCGGCTGTGGGGTGCATAGCGCACGATCGAGGTGGCGCGGGCGACCTCGCCGCCGACCCGGTCGAGCATCTTGCGCTCGACGCCGGCGATCGGCGACGGCACCCAGGGCAGCGCGGCGGCGTGCACCGCGGCTCGCCGCGAGAAATCCGCATTGATCTCCATGGCGTTCGTCCCTAGCTGTTGCAACCGCCGGTTCACCGGTCGGCCGCGGCGCGGCGGCGATAATCTTCCACCGGCAGGCCGGCGATGCCCCAGTCTTCCATCGCCACCTCGTCGATGACGACGACCGTGGTCGCCGGATTCTTGCCGAGCACGTCGACCAGCAGGTCGGTGGCCCCGGCGATCAGCCGCGCCTTCTGCGCGGCGGTGGCCCCCTCGCGGGTGATCCGGATGTTCACATAGGGCATGGGTCGCTCCTTGCGTGGGCGCGCCGGCCGGCTAAGCCTCCAGGTCGTAGTGGAAGACCTTGGAGATGATCTGCCAGCCGTCGGCGGTCTTGATCAGGGTCAGGAAGTCGGTGCAGTAGCGCGGGCCGATGGCACAGTTGGCCCGCACGAAGGCGGTCTTCGGCCCGGCGAACGCGATCGCCACCACTGCGTCGCGCCGCCGCTCGCCGCGGGCGGCCGGCGGCTCGCGCTTGTCCACCAGGGCGAAATACGCGTCCATGCCGATGTTCACCAGTTCGTCGGCGGTGGCGCAGACATAGCGTGCGTCGGGATGGAACACCGGGCGCAACAATCCCGTGTCGCTGTGGTAGAGGCCGTCGAAATAGGCCTGCATCTGGCGGTGGATCGCGGCGTAGTCGTCGGCTTCGGACATCGGTTCGTTTCTCTCCTGCTTGCCGGCGCCGGCACGCGCCAGGTTCCCGTTTGAACGGGTCACCGCAGCACGCGCCGGTCCGTGCGGCCGCTAGTGCAGCAGCCCTTCGCGCTTCAGCACCGCCTGGACCTGCGGTCGGCCGCGGACGCGGGCCACATAGGCCTGCACATTCGGCCAGCGGGCAAGGTCGAGATCGATGATCCCGGCCCAGGCGGCGACCACAAAGGTATAGGCGTCGGCCACCGTGAACGTCTCGCCCATCACATAGGCGCGCCCGTCCGCCAGCGTCGCCTCCAGCGCATCGAAGCGGCGCTGCAGCTTGGTCATCGCCTGCTCGCGTGCCGCGCCCTCCGGCTTCACCGGCGCGAAGAACGGTCCGAACGACTTGTGCAGCTCCGACGCGGTGAAGTTCAGCGCCTGCTGCAGGCGCACCCGCGCCAGGGTGCCGTTCGCCGGAGCCAGGCCCGACTCCGGCCGGGTGTCGGCCAGATACTGCAGGATCGCCGGTGCCTCCAGCAGCACCTCGCCGTCGTCCAGCTCCAGCGCCGGCACGTAGCCGAGCGGATTGATCCGGCTGTAGTCGGCACCGGTCTCGGTCTGCTTGGAGGCGAGGTCGACCTTCTCCAGGCCGTAGTCGCTGCCGAGCTCGGCCAGCGCGATATGGACCGCCTGCGAGCAGACGCCCGGCGAATAGTAAAGCTTCATCGAGATTCCCCTTGAAAGGCTGCGTTGGGTTGGATGCGAAGGCCGGCCAGCGAGGGGTCAGTTAGGCAGTGCGATTTCGATTGTAAATGTGGTATCCGAATGATACCGCATTTTCCGGTTTCCGTTCGGTAACCGGCCGCCGCCCCGGCGCGCCGGCGGCAGGGGAGGTCGCCGATGGCCCTGAAGATGCGCAAGAACCAGAGCCCGCCGCCGCCGCCATGCTGCCCGCTGCTGGACTGCCTGGCGATCATCGGCGGCGCCTGGGCGCCGAACGTCATCTGGCATCTACGCGGCGGGCCGCGCCGGTTCAGCGAGCTGCGCGCCGACATCCCGCAGATCTCGCCGAAGGTGTTGACCACGCGCCTGCGCGAGCTGGAGACCGCCGGGGTCATCGACCGGCACGTGGTGCCGACCTCGCCGCCGTCGGTGGAATATGCGCTGAACGCGTTCGGCTGGAAGCTGGTCCCAGCGATCGAGGCGATCGCGGCGGTCGGGCTCGAGCTGCAGCAGCATCGCCAGGCCCGGGGCAAGCCGCCGTCCCCGCGCCGCCGCCATCCGAAGCACCTGCACGCGAAGACGCCCGCGATGGCGACCGCGGCGGAATTGCCGGCCCTACATCGGCGCTCGGCGCGCGCCGCGGGTCGCCCGGCGCGCATTGCGATCCGACAGCCCGACAGCGGCGAGCCGTGACAGCGGCGTCTTGACGCGAGCCCGGTGTGTATACATTATGCACACATCTTCAGCACCAACCCTGAGAGACCGGCATGCGTGCCGACGTCAGCTACGGCGCCGATGGGCCGACATTTCCGCTGAACGCGTGGTATGCGGCGGCTTGGGACGTCGAGGTGACGCGCGCCCCGATGGCGCGGAAGATCTGCGACAATCCGGTGGTACTGTACCGTAGCGAGGATGGATCGGCGGTGGCGCTGGCCGACGCCTGCTGGCACCGGCTGGTGCCGCTGTCGCGCGGCCGGGTCGAGGGCGACGCCATCGTCTGCCCCTATCACGGCCTGAAATTCAATGCCGCCGGCCGTTGTGTATACATGCCGTCGCAGCAGACCATCAATCCCTCGGCGGCGGTCCGCGCCTATCCGGTGGCGGAGCGCCATCGCTTCGTCTGGCTGTGGCTGGGCGACCCCGCACTGGCCGACCCCGCCCTGGTACCGGACATGCACTGGAACGACGATCCGGCCTGGGCCGGCGACGGCAAGCTGGTCCACGTCAAGTGCGACTATCGCCTGATCGTCGACAACCTGATGGACCTGACCCACGAGACCTATGTGCATGGCAGCAGCATCGGCAACGCGGCGGTCGCCGAAGCGCCGTTCGAGGTCACCCACGGCGAGCGCACCGCCACGGTGACGCGCTGGATGCTCGGCATCGAGCCGCCGCCGTTCTGGCGTGCCCAGCTCGGCCGACCGGGACCGGTTGACCGCTGGCAGATCATCACCTTCCAGGCGCCGGCCACGGTGACCATCGACGTCGGCGTCGCGCCCGCCGGCACCGGCGCGCCCGACGGCGACCGCAGCCAGGGCGTCAATGGCCACGTGCTCAACACCGTCACGCCGGAAACCGCGACAACGTGCCATTATTTCTGGGCCTTCGCCCGCAACTACCGCCTGGGCGAACAGCGGCTGACCCACGAACTGCGCGAAGGCGTCGGCCGCATCTTCGGCGAGGACTACGTCATCCTGGAAGCGCAGCAGCAGGCGATCGCCGCCAATCCGGACCACGCCTTCTACAACCTGAACATCGACGGCGGGGCGCTTTGGGCGCGCCGGCTGATCGACCGCATGGTGCGGGCCGAGAGCCGCGCGCTGGCGGCCGAATGAGCGCGGCCCGCGCCGGCAGCCCGGCCGACCGCGGCGCCACCCAGTCGCTGACCGCGCTGCTGGCGATCCGCGACCTGGTTCTCGACGGGACACTGGCGCCCGGCGAGCGGCTGTCCGAGCCAGCCCTGGTCAAGCGCATCGGCGTTTCGCGCACGCCGGTCCGCGCCGCGCTGGCACGGCTGGAGGCCGAGGGGCTGGTGCAGGCGATCCCGTCCGGCGGCTATGCGGTGCGCCGCTTCAGCGACGAGGACGTGTCGGACGCCATCGAGCTGCGCGGCGTGGTCGAAGGCCTTGCCGCGCGGCGCGCGGCCGAACGCGGGGTGCCGCCGCACCGGCTGCGCCAGATGCAGCAGATCGTCGCCGCGCTCGACGCGGTCGTCGCCCGCCGCGGCGACGGCTTCGACTTCACCGCCTATGTGCGCCTGAACGAGGCCTATCACGACCGGCTGGCCGCGCTGTCGGGCAGCGCCGTGATCATGGCGGAGATCGAGCGGGTGACCGCCCTGCCCTTCGCCTCGCCCAGCGCCTTCGTCGAGGCGCAGGCGCAAAGCGCCGAGTCGCGCGACATCCTGGTCATCGCCCAGGCCCAGCACCGCGCCATCGTCGAGGCGATCGAATTGCGCGAGGGCGCGCGGGCCGAGGCGCTGACCCTGGAGCACGCCCGCATCGCGCGCACCAACCTGGCGCTGGTCGCCCGCGACGAGACGCTGCGGCGCAAGGTGCCGGGGCTGGTCCTGGTCGATGCGACCGGCTGAGGCGACACGGAACGGACGATGCAGATCAAGACGGAATGGATGACGGCGCGGGTCGCCGCGGTCGAGGCCCTGACCCCGACCGTCCGGCAGATCGACCTGGCGCTGGCCAACAGGCACTTCCCGTTCGCGCCTGGCAGCCACATCGACGTCGTCACCTTCATCGACGGGCGGGCGCAGACCCGCTCCTACTCGCTGCTGCCGCCGCCACGACCGGGCACGATGCGGATCGCGGTCAAGCTGCTGGCCGCCGGCCGCGGCGGCTCCGCCTTCATGGGCAGGCTCAGGCCGGGGGCACAGCTGACCGTGTCGGCGCCCGACAACCGTTTCCCGCTGTCGCAGGCGACCGAGGCGCCGCTGCTGGTCGCCGGCGGCATCGGCATCACGCCGATGCTGGGCATGGCCCGGCAGCTGGCCGCGCAGGGCCGCGCCTTCCGCTTCCTCTATGCCGGCCGCAGCCGGCCCGACATGGCCTATCTGCCGCAGATTCAGGCGATCTGCGGCGAGCGGCTTGCCGTGTTCGCGGGCGAAGAGGGCCGCCGGCTCGACCTCGGCGCCGCGATCGCCGGGCTCGACCCGGCCGCCGAACTCTACCTGTGCGGCCCGCTGCGTATGCTGGAGGACGCCCGGCGCCTGTGGGCCGAGGCCGGCCGGCCCGCCCATGCGCTGCGCACCGAGATCTTCGGCGACAGCGGCCATTTCGCCCCCGAACCGTTCGAGGTCTTCGCGGTGCAGGAAGGCCGCGGCACCACGGTCGGCGTGCACGAGACCATCGCGACCGCGCTGGGGCGGATCGGCGTCGCGGTGTTGACCGACTGCGAACGCGGGGAATGCGGCTTGTGCGCCGTGAAGGTCACCGCCTACGATGGTCGCATCGACCATCGCGACGTCTTCTTCAGCGAGGCGGAGAAGGCCGGCAACGCGCGGCTGTGCGCGTGCGTTTCGCGGGTGGTCGGCGGCGCCGGCGGCCGCGGCCGCGTGTCGATCGACACCGGCTTCCGCCGGTCTGCCGCGGCGGCGACCGATGGGGCGGACAGCGCAGCGGCATCGGGTCTATAACCTGGGTCGGTGCGGCCGGCGACCCGGTGCGCACAGGCACGGAGAATTCGGCAACCCACCCGCTGGAACGGGTGGTGCAGGGAGGATCGAGAGCATGAACGGGTTGATTCGCGCCGTCGCCGTGGCGGCCGCGCTGGCGGTGCCCACGGCCGCGCTGGCCGATACCATCAAGGTCGGCCTGATCGCGCCCTTCTCCGGCGCCTTCGCCATCTGGGGCGACCAGTTCCAGAAGGCTGTCGAGGCGTTCCAGTCGGTCAACGGCACCGAGGTCGACGGCACCACCATCGAGGTGATCTACCGCGACTCCGGCGGCCCCGACCCGGCCAAGGCGCGCCAGCTCGCCGAGGAGCTGATCCTGCGCGAGGAGGTGCGGTTCCTGGCCGGCTTCGCCTTCACGCCCAACGCGCTGGCGGTCGCCGACCTGATCACCGAGGCGGAGATCCCGACCGTGATCATGAATGCGGCCACCGCCAGCATCGTGCGCCAGTCCGACCTCTACGTCCGCGCCAGCATGACGCTGCCGCAGCAGACCGCGCCGATGGCGCAGTGGGCCGCCGACAACGGCTACAAGCGGGTCTACACCCTGGTCGCCGACTACGGCCCGGGCCACGACGCCGAGGGCCAGTTCATCAAGACGTTCACCGCGGCGGGCGGCGAGATCGTCGACAGCGTGCGCGTGCCGCTGGCGACCACCGACTTCGCGCCGTTCCTGGAGCGCGTGCTGCAGGAAGCGCCGGACGGACTGTTCGTGTTCATGCCGGCCGGCCCGCCGTCGATCGGCGTGATCAACGGCTGGGACGAACGCGGCCTGAAGGCGGCCGGCATCGCGCTGTTCGGCACTGGCGAGACCCAGGAGGTCTATCTGGGCGCGATCGGCGACTCCGCGCTCGGCGCCATCACCTCGAACACCTACGGCACCGAACTCGACAACTCCGAGAACCAGGCCTTCCTGCAGGTGCTGCACGATCTCTACGGCCCGGATTACCTGCCCGACATCGCCTCGGTCGGCGCCTGGGACGGCATGCGCCTGATCTACGACGCGGTAGCGGAGTTGGGCCCCGATGCCGACGGCCAGGCCTATATCGACTTCATGCGCGGGCGCTCCTTCGCCAGCCCGCGCGGCCCGGTGACGATCGACGCGGAGACCCGCGACATCATCCAGAACATGTACATCCGCGAGGTGGTTCAGACCGACGACGGCCGGCTGGTCAACGAGACCATCGGCGTGGTCGAGAACGTGCGCGACCCCTGGAAGGACGACAACCCCGAATAGCGCGCGCTACGCGTTGTCGCCTTCGACCGAGCCATGCCCGGCCTAGCGCCGGGCATCCCCTTGCCGGCGCGCGCGCCGCACGCGGTCTGCGGGCTGGGCCCGGCGACGATCCCGCCGGGCGACCGCCGCGCGCGTGCGGCCCGGCGCCGCAAACGCTAGACTGTCATCCAGATGTCGCTGGTTCTGACCCTGCTGCTCGACGGCCTGGCCTACGGGATGATCCTGTTCATCATCTCTGTCGGCCTGACCGTGACCATGGGGCTGATGCGCATCGTCAACCTCGCGCACGGCGTGTTCGCCATGATCGGCGGCTTCGTCGCCGCGATGCTGACCGGCGCGGGCGTGCACTTCTTCCTCGCCGCGCTGGGCGGCGCGGCGGCGGCGGCCGTCGCCGGCGGCTTGGCGGAGGTCACCGTCTACCGCCCGCTCTACCGCAAGGGCGAGCTGGCCCAGGTGCTGCTGACCATCGGCCTGGTGTTCGTGTCCATCGCCGCGGTGACGCTGGCCTTCGGCACCAACTACACCACCGTCGGCGTGCCGGCGTTCCTGACCGAGCCGGTCGACCTCGGCTTCCGCTTCTATCCGGCATATCGGCTGTTCCTGATCGCCGTCGGCCTGGCGCTGGCCGTCGGCCTTTGGCTGCTGATCGACCGCACGCTGTTCGGCGCGCGCCTGCGTGCCGCGGTCGACAACCCGCGCATCGCCCAGGCGGTCGGCATCGACGTGCGCCGGCTGTTCACCCTGACCTTCGTAGGCGGCAGCGCGCTTGCCGGGCTGGGCGGGGCGCTCGGCGCCGAGATGATGACGCTGGAGGCGGCCTATCCGCTGCGCTACCTGGTGACCTTCCTGATCGTCGTGATCGTCGGCGGCGAAGGCAGCTTCAAGGGCTCGTTCGTCGCCGCCATCGCCCTCGGCATCATCGACACCGCCGGCAAGTACTTCATCCCGGAGGTCTCGTCCTTCCTGCTCTACGCGGCGGTGATCGTGCTGCTGCTGGCGCGCCCGCGCGGCCTGCTGCCGCCGAAGGCGGTGGCATGAGCGCGCCGGCGCAGGAGGGCGCGCGCGGCCCGCGCTGGCCGGCGCTGGCAGGTCACGCCCTGCCCTGGCTGCTGGTGGTCGTGGTCTACTTCACCGCCGGCGGCTATCTCAGCCTGGGCACCAACGTACTGATCATGGTGCTGTTCGCCGTCTCGCTTGACCTGGCGCTCGGCTATGCCGGCATCGTCACCCTCGGCCACGCCGCCTTCTTCGGCTTCGGCGCCTATGCTGCCGGCATCCTGGCGACCACGGTCTGGGCCGACCCGCTGTTCGGCCTGGCGGCGGCGACGGCGCTGACCGCCGCGGTCGGCTTCGCCACCGGCGTGGCGATCCTGCACACCAGCGGCGTCACCCTGCTGATGTTGACGCTCGCCATCCTGTCGCTGGTCTACGAGGCGGCCAACCAGGCCCGCGCGCTGACCGGCGGCGACGACGGGCTCAGCATCGCCATCGACCCGCTGCTCGGCCTGTTCAACTTCGGGCTGTGGGGCCGCACCGCCTATATCTACACCGCGGTCGTGCTGCTGGCCTGGCTGGCCGTCGCCTGGCGGGTGGTGCACTCGCCGTTCGGGCGCTCTCTGGACGGCATCCGCCAGAACCCGGCGCGGATGCGGGCGATCGGCACGCCGGTCTGGTGGCGGCTGGTCGCGGTCTACACCCTGTCGGCCGCGATGGCCGGCACCGCCGGCGCGCTGTCGGCCCAGGCCACCCGCTTCGTCGGGCTGACCACGCTCAGCGTCCACATCTCCGGCATCGTCGCGGTGATGCTGGTGCTGGGCGGCACGCGACGCATCTACGGCGCCTTCATCGGCGCCGCCATCTTCGTGGTTGTGCAGGATTTCGCCGCCAAGATCGACCCGGCCTACTGGATGTTCGTCGTCGGCGGCATGCTGATCGCGGTGGTGCTGTTCCTGGAGGGCGGGCTGATCAGCCTGGTCGACCGCGCCCATGCCCGGCTGATGCGGCCGTCCCGGCCCAAGGACACCGGCCATGTCGGCTGAGGCGGTGCTGCAGGTGCGCGGGCTGAACAAGAGCTTCGGCGCGCTGAAGGTCGCCCAGAACATCGCCTTCGACCTGCATGCCGGCGCGCGCGTCGGCCTGATCGGGCCGAACGGCGCCGGCAAGACCACGCTGGTCAACCTGCTGACCGGCACGATCAGGCCGGATGCCGGCACCATCGCGCTGGCCGGCACGCGCATCGAGGGGCTGAAGCCGGAGACGCGGGTGCATCGCGGGCTGGTCCGCACCCACCAGATCAACAAGCTGCTGCTCGAGAACACGGTGATCCAGAACGTCGCCGTCGCGGTGGCCGAGCGCGAGCGGGTGGCATGGCGGATGCTGCGCTATGGCCCGCAATGGCGGCGGTGCATGGACGAGGCCGCGCACTACCTGGCCGAGACCGGCCTTTCCGACACCGCCGGCCGGCTGGTCTCGGAACTCCCCTATGGCCGCCAGCGGCTGCTGGAAATCGCGATCGCGCTGGCGCTGAAGCCGCGCGTGCTGCTGCTCGACGAGCCCGGTGCCGGCGTGCCGTCGGCCGAGACCCACATCATCCACGATGCGCTGGAGCGGCTGCCGGCACAGATCGCGATCCTGATCATCGAACACGACATGGACCTGGTGTTCCGCTTCGCCGCCGAGATCATCGTGCTGGTGCAGGGCGCGGTGCTGCGCCGCGACGTGCCGGCCGCCATCGCCGCCGACGCCGAGGTGCGCGCGGTCTACCTCGGCCGGAGCGTCGCGTGACCGCGGCGCTGGAGCTCGCCGACGTGGTCGCCGGCTATGGCGCCACCGTGGTGCTGGACGGCGTCAGCCTGGCGGTGCCGGCCGGCGGCACGCTGGCGCTGCTCGGCCGCAACGGCGTCGGCAAGAGCACGCTGCTGACCACGATCATGGGCTTCACCGACATGCGGGCCGGGCGCATCGCCGTCGCCGGACAGCCGGTGGAAAAGGCGCCGACCATCGCCCGCGTGCGCGCCGGCCTGGGCTACGTGCCGCAGGAACGCGAGATTTTCCCGTCGCTGACGGTCGAGGAGAATCTGGCGGTGGCGGCACGGCCGGGCGGCTGGTCGGCCGAACGGGTCTACGCCCTGTTCCCTCGCCTGGCCGAACGCCGACGCAACGGCGGCGGCAAGCTGTCGGGCGGCGAGCAGCAGATGCTGGCGATCGGCCGTGCGCTGATGGGCGGGCCGCAGGTGCTGCTGCTGGACGAGCCGATGGAGGGGCTGGCGCCGGTGATCGTCGAGGCGCTGTACGAGGCGCTGTCGGAATTGCGCGATGCCGGCGGCATGACCATGGTGCTGGTCGAGCAGAAGGCCGACCTCGCGCTCGACTTCGCCCGCGATGTCGTCGTGCTCGACCGCGGCAAGGTGGTGCACAGCGGGCTTTGCGCCGACATGCGCCACGACGAGGCGCTGAAAGCCCGGCTGTTCGCGGTCGGCGAGGATGCGATCTGAGTCGGCCCGGCCGGCACCCCCAGCGGGCCGGCGGTCGCCATCGATGAGGAGACCGGAATGCGAAGCATGTGTGCCGTTGCGATCCTGGCCGTCGGGGCGACCGCCGCCGGTGCCCGCGAAATGCCGTTGCCGCGCTGGGACTGGGTGATCGGCGCCGACGTGGACGTGGCGACTCTGATCGACCGGCGGCTCGACTATGTCGGTCTCGATGCCTTCGATGTCGATGCCGCCGCCGTCGCGGCGCTGCGCAAGGCGGGCATGCACGTCTGGTGCTATGTCAGCGCCGGCACCGTCGAGGACTGGCGGCCCGACCTCGACGCCTACGAGGCCGCCGACGCCGCCGCCGGCGCCGCCGGCGAGGCGCCGCTGATCGGTGCCGCCTATGACGACTGGGCCGGCGAACGCTGGCTGAACCCGCGCGCGCTCGACCGGCTGATGCCGCTGGTCGAGGCCCGCCTCGCCCTGTGCGCAGAGAAGGGTTTCGACATGGTCGAGTTCGACAATGTCGACGCGTTCGACAACGAAACCGGCTTCGACGCCACGCCGGAGGATTCGCGGGCCTTCGCCCAGGCGCTGGCCGAGGCGGCGCGCCGTGCCGGCCTGGCGCCGATCCTGAAGAACGCACCCGACCTGGCAGCCGAGCTGGAGCCCTGGTTCGCCGGCTATCTGATGGAGGAATGCGTGCTGTGGGATTTCTGCGACAGCGGCGCGGCGTTCAGCGCGGCCGGCAAGCCGGTGTTCAATGCCGAATACCCGTCGGCCTACGAGGAGGAGGGTCTGTCCATCGACCTTGCCGTGATCTGCGCCGACGGCGCGCATGGCGACGTGTCGATGCTGATCAAGCCCGCCGGCCTGACCATGGAGACCAAGCCCTGCCCGTGAGGCCGGGCGCTGCCGCACCGCCATGCCCGATCCCTGGGACTACATCGTCGTCGGCGCCGGCTCGGCCGGGTGCGTGCTCGCCAACCGGCTGAGCGCCGACCGGCGCAACCGGGTGCTGCTGCTGGAGGCGGGCGAACCGGCCCGCACCGTCTGGCTGCACATCCCGGCCGGCTATGCCAGGACCATCGGCAACCCGCGCACCGACTGGTGCCTGACCACCGAGCCGGAGCCGCAGTTGGACGGACGGCGGATCCCGTTCCCGCGCGGCAAGGGCCCCGGCGGCTCCTCCGCCATCAACGGCATGATCTACACCCGCGGCCACGCCCGCGACTATGACGGCTGGCGCCAGCTCGGCTGCACCGGCTGGGACTGGAACGGCGTGCTGCCCTACTTCAAGCGCTCCGAGGATTTCCAGGACGGCGCTTCCGCCACCCACGGCGCCGGCGGGCCGCTGCGCGTCGAGCGGCAGCGCGTGCACTGGCCCTTCCTCGATGCGTTCGCCGCGGCGGCGCGCGAAACCGGCCTGCCGCAAAACGACGACTTCAACGCCGGCGAGACCGAGGGCGTCGGCCCCTATCACGCCACCCAGCGGCGTGGCCGCCGCTGCAGCGCCGCTGCCTTCCTGGCACCCGCGCGCGGCCGGCCCAACCTGCGGATCCTCACTGCGGCGCAGACCACCGGGCTCGTGCTCGACGGGCGCCGCGTCACGGGCGTGCGCTATCGCCGCGACGGCGCCGAGCGGACGGCCGATGCGGCGCGTGCGGTGCTGCTGGCGGCGGGCGTGGTGCACTCGCCGCAGATCCTGGAGCTGTCCGGCATCGGCGACCCGGCCGTGCTGGCCGCCGCCGGCATCGCCGTGCGCCACGCCTTGCCCGGGGTCGGCGCCAACCTGCAGGACCACCTGCAGGCGCGGCTGGTCTATCGCCTGAACGGCGTGCGCACGCTGAACCAGCGCGCCGGCAGCCGGCCGGGGCGCGTCGGCCTGGCGCTGCAATACGCGTTGACCCGGAGCGGCCCGCTGGCCGGCGCGCCGGCGCCGCTCGGCATCTTCGCCCGCAGCGACCCGCGCCGCGGCTGGCCCGACCTGCAATACCACCTGGTGCCGTACAGCGCCGACCGCATCGGCGGCACGCCGCATCCGTTCCCCGGCGTCACGCTGTCGGTCTGCCAGCTGCGGCCCGAAAGCCGCGGCAGCATTCATATCCGCAGCGCCGATCCGGCCGACCCGCCGGCGATCCGCGCCAACTACCTGGCGGCGGAGGAGGACCGGCGGACGATGCTGGCGGCGGTGCGCCACGCCCGCGCGCTGATGGCCGCGCGCGCCCTGGCGGCGCTTGCGCCGCAGGAGGTGACCCCCGGGCCGGCGGCAACGGCCGACGATGCGATCCTGGCCGCCGTCCGCGCCACCGCCACGACCATCTTCCATCCCGTCGGCACCTGCCGCATGGGCACCGACGCCGGCGCTGTGGTCGACCCGCAGCTGCGCGTACACGGCCTCGACGGCCTGCGCGTGGTCGACGCCTCGGTGATGCCGACGGTGCCCTCCGCCAACACCAACGCGCCGACCATGATGATCGCCGAAAAGGCTGCCGACATGATCGTCACGGAGGCACGCTGACCGTGGCCGGCATGCGCGCGCTGCGCAGCAACTTCCCGCCCGGGACCTCGCGCTGGGCGGTGCGGCGGGCGCAATGGCGCGCGCTCGGGCTGACCGACGAGGACATGGCCAGGCCGAAGATCGCCGTGGTCAACACCTCGTCGGAGATCGCGATCTGTTTCGCACACCTGGACGGGGTCGCGGCCGCGGTAAAGGCCGCCGTGCGCGAAGCCGGCGGGCTGCCGTTCGAGATCCGCACCACCGCGCCCAGCGACTTCATCCTGTCGCCCGGCCGGCGGGCAACCTTCATCCTGCCCAGCCGCGACCTGATCGCCAACGACATCGAGCTGCAGGTCGAGGGCCCGATGCTGGACGGCATGGTCTGCCTCGCCTCCTGCGACAAGACCCTGCCCGGCCAGCTGATCGCCGCGGCGCGCATCGACATCCCGACCATCGTGGTGATCTGCGGCTACCAGCAGAGCGGCACCCTCGACGGCGGCCACGTCGACATCGAGGAGGTGTTCCGCCACGCCGGCTGGCACGCCCAGGGCCGCACGTCGTTCGCGACGCTGGAGGCGATGAGCGAGGCGGCGATCCGCTCGCCCGGCGTCTGCTCCGGCATGGGCACCGCAAACTCGATGCATGCGGCCTGCGAAGCGCTGGGCATGGCCTTGCCCGGCGCCGCACCGGTGGCCGCCAACAGTGAGCGGATGTTCGCCCTCGCCCGCCAGAGCGGCCGGCGCATCGTCGACATGGTCTGGCAGGATCTGCGGCCGCGCCGGATCATGACCGTCGGCGCCTTCGCCAATGCCGCCGCGGTGGTGCTGGCCCAGGCCGGCTCGATCAACTGCATCAAGCACCTGCAGGCGATCGCGGTGGAGGCCGGGACCGATGTCGACGTCTACGCCCTGTTCGACCGCCTCGGCGCGTCCGTGCCGGTGCTCAGCGCCGTGCGCCCGATCGGCACGGCGTCGATCGAGGCGTTCGAGGCGGCCGGGGGTGCGCGCGCGGTGATGAAACGGCTGGAGCCGCTGCTCGACCGCAGCGCGCTGACGGTGTCCGGTACGACGGTCGGCGCCAACCTGGAAGGCTTCGCCGTCGCCGACGACGCCGTGATCCGCCCGCTCGACCGGCCGTTCGCGACCGAGCCGGCGATCGTGCTGGTGCGCGGCTCGCTGGCGCCGGGTTGCGGCATCGTCAAGGTCGGCCTGCGCACGCCCGACCGCAGCCTGGCCTTCGCCGGTCCGGCGCGGGTGTTCGACGACCCTGTCGAAGCCGAGGCGGCGCTGTCCGACGGCCGGATCCGGGCCGGCGACGTGGTGGTGCTGCGCGGCCAGGGCGTGCGCGGCGGGCCCGGCATGGGCGGCGCGTCGCGGCTGGTCTTCGCCATCGAGGGCGCGCGCCTCGACACCGACGTCGCCGTGGTCACCGACGGCCAGCTCTCCGGCCTGGTCAACCGCGGGCTCGTGGTCGGCGAGGTGACGCCGGAGGCGGCCGACGGCGGTCCGCTGGCGCTGGTCCGCGACGGCGACCGCATCGCCATCGACGTGACCGCGAAACGCCTGGACCTGGAGGTCGAGGCGGCCGAGCTGGACCGCCGCGCGCCGTGCTGGCCCCGCGTCCGCCGGCGCGCGACAGCGGCTGGCTGTCGATCTACCAGCGCACCGTGTCGCCGCTGGCGCGCGGCGCGGTGCTTTTCGACCCGGACGGAAAGGAAGGCTGATGTCGTTCGGCGCCCCGCTCGATCCCGCCACCCGGATCGTTCGCCGCGACAGTGCGCAGCCGCCGCGGACGGTCGAGGCCGACATCTGCGTGGTCGGCGCCGGCATCGCCGGCGTCGCGACCGCGCTGGAGGCCGCCGCGCTGGGCAAGCGGGTCGCGCTGGTCGACGGCTTCCCGGCGCTGGGCGGCCAGGCGGTCAACTCGATCATCGGCACCTTCTGCGGGCTCTACCGCAACGGCACCCACGGCCACCGCTTCACCTTCCACCTCGCCGACCGCATCCTGGCCGACCTCGACGCCGAGGGCGCGCTGTATTTCCGGCACGGCCCGATGACCACGGTAGTGCACTACAACGAGGTGGCGCTGTCGCGCTGGGTCGAGCGCGCGGTGCTCGACGCCGGGATCGCAATCGTGGTCGGCGCCGTGCTGCGCACGGTAGAGCGCAGCGGCCGCCGGCTCGAGAGGATCGGGCTGGCCACCCGCTACGGCGACGTCGCCGTGACCGCGACCGCCTTCGTCGACGCCAGCGGCGACGCGGCGCTGGCCTGGCAGGCCGGGCTGGAGTGCCGCGAGCCGGCCGGCGGGCCGATCTACGGCTCGCAGCAGATCGTGGTCGAGAACATCCACGAGGCCCACGTGCCGAGCCGCGACGCGCTGGCGGCCCGCATCGCCGACAAGGGCCGCGACTACGGCCTGGTCCGGCGCAACGGCATCGCCTTCTACTTCCCCGGCCGGCGCACCGCGGTGATGAACATGACCCACGTGGAGACGCCGCTGGACCCGCTGGCGGCGTCGCGGGTCGGCCTGCTCGGCAAGGCGCAGGCCGACCTGGCGGTCGCCTTCCTGCGCGCCGAATTCCCCGCCGCGTTCGGCGACATCGCGGTGCGCAGCTACGGCTTCCCCGGCATCCGCCAGACCCGCTGGATCAAGGCCCGCCACCAGATCACCACCGCAGAGGTGCGCGCCGGCCGGCGCTATGACGACGCCATCGCGCGGACCGCCTGGCCGCTGGAGCTGCACAACACCGCCGAGGGCTATGTCTGGGAGACGTTCGACGAGGACCACGTGCACTATGTGCCGTTCGCGGCGATGATCGCGCCGGAGGCCGACAACATGGTCGCCGTCGGCCGCTGCATCGACGGCGACCCGGCGGCGCTGTCGAGCGTGCGGGTGATGGGCCCGTGCATCGCCATGGGCACAGCCGCCGCCCACGCGCTCGACCTCGCCGGCAGCGGCAGCGTCCACCAGATCGACATCGCCGCCCTGCAGGACCGGGTGCGCGACAACCTGGAACGCACCGACGGGCACGCGCCATGATGCCGGTGCTCGAGAGGAAAGAAGCCCCGTGGATGACGTTGAGCCGCAATGCGGGGTGCATGCCATGCGCCTGACCGCCCTGGAACGGAGCTGGCTCGACGGCGCCGGCGGGCCGGCGCGGCAACGGGCGATGGACCTGCTGGTGCGCTATGGCGAGGCGCTGGGTGCGGAGCGGTTGGTCGAGACCCGCAACGTGGCCGGCACCTGGAATGCGGGCTCGCCCGGCGTGGCGCCGTTCGCCGAGGCCGGCGGGCTTGACGCCGTATTCTCCAAGTTCAACCTCGACGCCGACGACGTGGTGGAAACGCCGCCGATGGCGGTGCCGACCTGCCAGCTGATCCATGGCATCGATACCCGCCACGCCCACATCCACGGCGTCGCGGAGAGGAACGTGGAATGGCAGCGCCGGGCCGAGCGCTATTTCGGCGGCAAGGGCGTGGCCATGTTCAACACCTGCACGCCCTATCAGGTCGGCAACGTGCCGGTGAAGGGCGAGCATTGCGCCTGGATGGAAAGCTCGGCCGTGGTCTACTGCAACGCGGTGCTGGGCGCGCGTACCAACACCGAGGGCCGCGAGAGCACCGGCGCGGCCGCCATCACCGGGCGCATTCCCTATTGGGGCTATCACCTGGCCGAGAACCGCCATGCCACCCATCGCATCGAGGCCGAGGTCGAGATCGCCGGCATGATGGAATGGGGCCTGTTCGGCTATCACGTCGGCGCGGCCGTTGAGGAGGACATCCCGGTGCTGACCGGCCGCATCGCCCAGCCGCACATGATCGAACTGAAGCATTTCGGCGCGGCGGCGGCCTCGTCGGGCGGCGTCGAGATGTACCACATCCCGGGCGTGACGCCGGAGGCGCCGGACCTGGCCGCCGCCCTCGGCCCGCGCCGCGCCGTGCCCACCTTGCGCTATGGCGCGGCGGAGCGGGCGCAGGCCCATGCCCTGCTCAATTCCACCGCAAGCGACAGCGCGGTCGACCTGGTGATGCTCGGTTGCCCGCACAACGCGATCGAGCAGGTGTGGACCGCGGCACGGTTGCTGGAGGGCAGGCGCATTCACGCGAACACCGCCCTGTGGATCTTCACCCCGCGGGCGCTGCGCGACGCCGCCGACCTGGCCGGCTACACCGCGACGATCGAGGCGGCCGGCGGCTGGCTGATGAGCGACACCTGCCCCGCGATCGGCCGCGTGTTGCCTGCGGGGTGCAGGACCGTGGCGACCGACAGCGCCAAGCAGGCCCACTACCTGCCGGCGATCATGAACGTCGGCTGCTGGTTCGGCTCGGTCGAGGACTGCATCGACGCGGCCCTGACCGGGCGCTGGCGCGGCGGCCTGCGATGACGCAGACCGTCCTGCGCGGCCGCAAGGTGGTCGGCGGCGTCGCCGAGGGCGAGGCGCTGGTGACGCGCGACACCATCTCCGGCTGGGGCGGGCTCGACGCCCGCACCGGCACCATCATCGAACGGCGCCACGAACTGTGTGGCCAGAGCTTCGCCGGCAAGGTGCTGGTGTTTCCGGGCGCCAAGGGCAGTTCCGGCTATTCCCACTATTTCCATCTGGCCCGCGTGGCGGGGGTCGAGCCGCTGGCGATGATCTTCACCCGCATGACCGCCAAGGCCGCGCTGGGCGCGGTGGTGACGCGGGTGCCGGCGATGACCGATCTGGACGGCGACCCGTTCGCGCTGATCGCGACCGGCGACTGGGTGCGGGTCGACGCCGACGCCGGCATGATATCGATAACACGACGGGCAGCGGCACGGGTCGACCGGGGAGTAGAGCGACCATGACAATCGCAACCGAGCCGCTGACGCCGATCTTCGGCGCGGCGATCGCGGGCATCGACATCGCCGAGGTGCCGGACCCGGCCACTGTCGCCGCCTTCGACCGGCTGATGGATGCGCACGCGGTCTGCCTGCTGCGCGGGCCGGTGCTGGACGAGGACCGGCAGATCGCCTTCACCCGCGCCTTCGGCCCGCTCGACGTCGGCTTCAAGCAGGTGGCCGGCAGGAACCCCCGGCTGAAGCATCACGAGATCGGCGACATCTCGAACCTCGCACCGGACGGCAGCGTCGCCGCCCGCAGCCATCGCCGCATCGTCAGCAACATCGCCAACCGGCTGTGGCACAGCGACAGCTCGTTCCAGCGGCCGGCGGCGAAATACTCGATGCTGATGTGCGCGGTGGTGCCGTCCTGGGGCGGCGAGACCGAGATCGCCGACATGCGCGCGGCCTATGACGGCCTGCCGCAACGGATCAAGGCCATGCTGGGCGGGCTGGAGGCCGAGCACTACGCCCTGCATTCCCGCTTCATGCTGGGCGACGACGACTACAGCGCGGACCAGCGCAATGCCATCGCGCCGGTGCGCTGGCCGGTGGTGCGCACCCATCCCGGCTCCGGCCGCAGGCACCTGTTCATCGGCGCGCATGCGCGCTCGATCGTCGGCATGACCGTTCCGGAAGGGCGGATGCTGCTGGCCGACCTGCTGGAGCACGCCACCCAGCCCCGCTATGTCCATAGCCACCGCTGGACGCCGGGCGACCTGCTGGTCTGGGACAACCGCTGCACCCTGCACCGCGGCCGCCTGTTCGACCTGTCGGAGCCGCGCGAGCTGCGCCGCAGCACCACGCTGGACGTCGACGCGCCCGAGCTGGCCGCCTGAGCCGACCGCCGGCCGACCGGCCGCCTGCGCCGTTGCACATATTTAATTGCTCGCTTACGCTCTGGCCGCGCGGTCAGGCGGGAGGGGTGCGATGGCGTTCGGCGGATTCGGCAAGGGCACGCTGGATTTTCTGGCCGGGCTGTCGGCCAACAACAACAAGGCCTGGTTCGACGCCCATCGCCAGGACTACGAGGCGCATTTCGTCGGTCCGGCCGTGGCTTTCGTCGCGGCTTTGGCGGAGCCGCTGGCGAAGCTGGCGCCGCGGCTGAACGCCGAGCCGCGGATCAACGGCTCGATCTTCCGCATCAACCGCGACATCCGCTTCTCCAAGGACAAGACGCCGTACAAGGACCACCTCGACCTCTGGTTCTGGGAGGGTGAGCGCAAGACCGCGCTGTCGGGACTGTTCTTCCGGCTGACCGCGACCGAGATGATCCTCGGCACCGGCTGCCACGGCTTCGATCCGGCGCGGCTCGCGGCGTTCCGGCAAGCCGTCTGCGACCCGAAGCGGGGCCCGGCGGCGGCCAAGGCGGTGGCCGCGATCGAAAGAGCCGGCTTCACGCTCGGCGGCGCGCACTACAAGACCCTGCCGCGCGGCTTCGCCGCGTCGACCCCGGCGGCCGAACGCCTGCTGAAGCACAACGCCTTCTACGCCGTGCAGACCGCACCCCACCCGCCCGGCCTGGCCACGCCCGGCCTCGTCGACTGGTGCGTCGAGCGCTGGCGCGGCACCCTGCCGATCCACCGCTGGCTGGTCGAAAACCTGTCCTGACGCGGTTCAGGCCGACCGGGCCGCCCCCATTCGGTGGTGGGCCCGGCGCTGCTCCAGCGCCCGGCGGGTGACGCCGAGCAGCGTCGCCGCCCGGCCGAGATCGCCGGCGGACTGGTCCAGCGCCACGCTGACCAGCAGGTCGCCGGCCACCCGCGTCACCTCGCGCAGGCCGACCCGGCGCGCGACCGCCGCGTCCAGCGCGGCGCGGAAGCCGTCGTCCGGCCACACCGGCCCGGACTGCGGCCGGTCCTCCTCGGGCACGTCGCTGAGCGTGATCGGGCCGGCGCCGACGTGGCGCGGCGCGATCCGCTGGATCAGCTGGCGCAGGTCGCGCACGTTGCCGGGATAGTCGCGCCCGACCAGGAAATCGCAGACCAGCGGGTCCAGCGCCGGCGTGCCGTCCGGGCACAGCGCGCGCAGGAAATGCGCCGCGATCAGCGGGATGTCGGACCTGCGCTCGGCCAGCGACGGCAACCGGATCACGGTACCGGCGAGACGGTAGTAAAGGTCCGCCCGGAACCCGCCGGCGGCCACGGCGTCGTCGAGATTGCGGTTGGTGGCGGCGATCGGGCGGAAGTCCGTCTTCTGCCACGGGTTGCCGCCCACCTGCTTGTATTGCTTCTCCTGGATCGCGCGCAGCAGCTTCGGCTGCAGCTCCAGCGGCAGCTCGCCGATCTCGTCCAGGAACAGCGTGCCGCCATTGGCCAGCGCCAGCGCACCCCTCCGGGCACCGACCGCACCGGTGAAGGCGCCGCGCTCGTGCCCGAACAGCTCGCTGCCGCACAGATTGCCGTCAAGCGCGCCGCAGTCGACGATGATCAACTCGCCGCCCGCCCGCGCCCGGTCCAGGGTGTGCACCAGCCGCGCGGCCAGCTCCTTGCCGGTGCCGCTGTCGCCGATCAGCAGGATCGGCCCGTCGCCGAAGCGCGCCGCCTCGACCAGCCGCTGCAGGCAGCGCTGCCACGCCGGGCTGCGCCCGACCAGGTTGTCGCGAACCAGCCCGGACTCGACGATCCGGTCGATCTCGGCCCAATGGCGCAGCCGTGCCGCCAATGGCCGAACCACGGCGGCCGGCGCGCCGGCTACCATGTCGGCGACGATGAAATCGCTGGCCCCGCTGGCGAGCAGGTCCCAGATCAGCTTGGCCGGCACCGCCGGGTCGTCCACCGCGATCACGCACAGGCGCTGCGTCGCGTCCTGGCTGAGCGCGCGGACCCGCTCCGGATCGGCCGCCGCGATCTGGCCGACCAACAGCAGCCGCATCGCCGGACCCGGATCGTCGCCGTCCGCGACGACGAAGCCCTCGCCGTGCAACAGGTCGACAAGCGAGCGGACGAAACCCGGCGGCACATCGGTATCGGCCTGCAGCCAGACGGCTATGGCGTCACGCGTCATAGTGCTATCCAGGTAATTTCAGACATTCTCAAATCGAAAGGCCGACACAGCCTTTGCATATCCCGCGATATTGCGGCTGCCGCCGCGGTCGGCACTAGGAGCATTGTCACAAGCGATCATGACGAGTTGTTCAGACTCCGGCCGGGGCCGACGCGGTCTCGTCGGCCCCGCGCTGGCGATCAGCGCTTGTGCCGGTCGATGAATGCGATGTGACTGCCGGTCAGCTGCACGGCGGCATTGGCGAACGGCCGGTTGCTGCGGCGGAAGCGCCGCACATGGACGCCGACCAGCACGCGGCCGCCCATGCTGGAATGGCGCGTGACCCACACCGGGCTGCCGCTGTGGCCGCCGAGCGTGTCGTTGAAATACAGCAGCAGGCCGCCCGCGCCGTTGACCGAGCCCTTGCGCACGGTCAGGTTGAACGAGCTCCACTGCGTGCCCTCCGGCTTCGGGCTGCTGACGCTTCGGTCGTCGACCGGATAGCCGGACAGATTGACCTGCAGCGTGCCGGTCGCCTGCGGCAGCGCGCCGGTCCTGGTCACGCTGGTGCCAGTGCTGTCGCCGGCGCGCCGCGGCTCGCCCCAGAAGCCGACGCTGGCGCTGAGATCGCGGTCGATCCGCAGGATCGCGATATCCTTGTCGGTCGCGCTGCGCACGTCGGTGACGGTGCCGGCCGCGTTGCGTACCAGATAGCCGGGGAAGAAGAAGCGCGCCGCGCCGTTGGCGCTGGGGAACGGCTTGCTGCCGCCGTCGCGCCCTGGGTTGACGGTCACCTCGCGCGCCTTGGCCAGCCGCGGGTTGAAGCTGGCGGTGGGGCTGAGCACGCCGGCATCGACCAGGTCCTGCTTGGTCAGCACCAGGTTGTGCGCGGCGGTCAGCACGGTGCGAGGCGCGATCAGCGTTCCGGTGCCGCGGCTGGTGATATTGAACGTGCCGGCCGGCGTCGTGACCTGCGCGGTGGTCACCACCTGGCAGATGTAGCGGAACGGGACCTTGTCGGTGTCGCGGCGGCGCTTGCTGGTGTCGGAACCGATGATTTCGCTGTCGATCTCGAACAATTCGGCGATGGCCGGCGGCACATGCGTGGATGTATCGAACATCGTTCTGCCTCCTGAAGCCGCCGGACGGGCCGCAGGTGCCCGCCCGGCCGGAACAATTCAACGGGTAAGCGGGGTCGGACCGGGGATCTGCCGCCGGGCGGCCGCCGGCAGGCCGGCGCGCGAGGCGGGCGGCGGCAACGCGCCGGCACGCTTCTGGTTCGCCAGCCGCTTGCTCAGCAGGATGCTGGGCGGGGTCAGCGCAGCCGCGCGCTGGTCGGCATCGCGGGTCTCCGCCGCCAGGTCGACGCCGGTCGCCGCGCGATAGGCGTGGATGTAGTTCTGGATCTCCGACCGCCAGGTCACGGCCCAGGCGCTGGCGACCGCGGCGTCGTTGATCGCGCTCCACGCGGTGAACCGGATCGACAGCAGGATCTGCTCGCCGGTGGTGGCCAGGGAATTGAAAACCGAGATCGAGGTGTCCGACCATCCCTGCAGGTTCTTCATGGTGTCGACCCGGTCCATCCATGGCTCGGTGTACGGAACCATGGTGCGCCCGCCGAGGAACTCGCGGAACTCGGGCCGGCCGAGCAGCCATTGCTGCATCAGCATCTCGACCCGGCTCTGCCACGGCAGGTCGCCATACTGGTTGTGCGCGCCCTGGGCGAGCAGGACGTGGACCTCCTTCAGCGCGGTCAGCACCGGGAAACCGTCGGCGTCGACCTGCAGGTTGTTCACCTCCTTGAAGAACCGCGTGCAGGTGCCGAGCAGGTTGTGGAACGCCTCCACGAAGCGCGAGCGCCGGTCGACCGGCGCCATCTTCGGCGCCGCCTTGCCGAGCAGGTTGAGCCCGTAGTGGTGCTCGTACTCATAAGCCCGCCGGTGCACGGTCAGCCGGTTCTGCTCGTCCTGCAGATAGCCCCAGAACAGGTTGTTCAGGCCGCGCAGCGGGTCGATGGCGATATGCGCCAGCGGGTCGTTGAGGGTGGGGTTGCGGATGTTCTGGAAGCGCAGCCCGATCGCGTTCAGGGTCTGCGCCAGCATCCCCTCCTCGTGCCAGTACGACCAGATCAGCTCGATCATGCAGGGCATCGACAGACGGGTGCGCAGGATGCCGTAGCAGCCGCCGTCGCTGGCGCCCTGGGCACCGAGCACCAGGCCGTTCTTCAGCGGGATCTCGCCGAGGCGGCCGCGGATGATCTCGAAATACGGCAGCACCTTGGTGTCGCAGCTGTTGTCCATCGCGTCGAGGTAGCGGTCGCGCATGGCGTCGATCAGCGCCGCCGTCGGCACCGTCCCGTCGATCTCGGCCCCGTCGCGGTAACCCTGCCAGATCTGGCACGCCCGCGCGCTGTACTGCCCGCACTCGTGCATCAGGAAGCACTCGGTCGCCGCCTTCAGGATCCGGTACGAATCCGGGCCGTGCATGGAATAGAACCGGCGTTCGGCCCGGCACGGGTCGACGCAGTCCTGCTTGCCGCCATAGCCGCAGTCGAGCTCGTCGCGGCACAGGATGCCCTCCAGGTAGGCGCTGTAGCGGTTGAAGCCGATCGCCGCGGTCCGGTCGCGGATCACGTCCCACAGCAGGCGGTGCGGCACCAGGGCATCGGTCGACGACCGCAGCCTGACCCATACCGGGTCCTGCTCGGTGCCGAAGGACTGCGCCCGGCCGGGGCCATCGCCCGCCGCCGCATCGATCGAGCGGCCGGTGGCCAGGGTGGGCTCGGGCTCGCCGTCGCCCCCGTTCGCATTGCCGCCGGACGCTCTGCCGGTCTTCTTCGGATCAGCCATGGTCGGTCTCCTCGCTGGCGGCCGCTCAGGCCGCGTGGGTCAATCGGGGAAGAAGGGGTGACGGTGGCGGCGCCCGGGCCGCGGCCCTGGGCAGGTTGCGGTCGAGCGCCCAGCTGCCGAGCAGCGCCCGCACCAGCCGGCCCTCCTCGGCGGCGCCGAGCGTACCGTCGGCCCGGGCCTGCGCTGCCATCGCCACCGCCAAGGTCGGCTGGCGCGCGACCGTGGCCACTTCGCCCCGCCGCCACTTGGCGTACAGCCGGCGCAGCCGCTCGGGCTGGCGGTCGCCGACCGCCAGCGCCTCGCCGAGCGTCCGGCCGCGCAGCGCCGGTGCGCGGTGGCCGAGCATCAGCGCGACCAGCTGCGGGACGTGGTCGTCGAGCGCGTGCAATACCCGCCGCTTGCGCCCGGACAGGCCTTGCGGCGGATAGAGCCGTTCCCACATGTCCGCGAGCGCGGACCATTGCCGGTCGGGGAACAGCGCGCCGCCGATGGCAGCGCTGATCCGCACACGGATCCAGGGAAACGGGTGCGGGTCGTCGAGGCGCATACGGAACACGAACGGCCGCGGGATGCTGACCACGCCGATCAGGCCGACGGTGGAGCCGACGCCGAGGCGCGCCACCGACCACAGATCGGCGACGATCTCGGAAATGGTGCGCTGCCAGTAGTCCCAGGCCAGCGCCTCGTCGGGGGCATCGGCCCGCGCCGCGGCGATCGCGCGGCGCAGCGACGGCACCAGGTCGAGCAGGGCCGCGGCCTGGTGGCCGACCTCATGCACCAGCGACGAGCCCACCGCCGCGCCGATCATGCGTTCCCGCGGCACGCGGATGATCGCGACCGGATTGTCGCCGCCGCCGGGCAGGCGGGTGCGCGCCCGGCGGATCGCCGCCCCGATGCCGCGGTCGAGATAGGTCAACAGCGGCGGCGGCCGGTCGATCACGCCGGGGATGCTCAGCGCATCGCGCGCCAGGTGGTCGAGCCCGCCCAGCCAGATGCCGTAGCCGTGCTCGCTGCGCTGGGTGACCGCGTCGGCGAAGATGTCGAACTGGGTCAGCACCTGCTGGAATCGCAGCCGGATCACGGTGAACCGCCGCTGCGCCTCTGCGTCGCCGGCGGCATAGCCGCGCGGGCCGGTCAACCAGTCGAGATAGCCGTCGACCAGCGTGCGCAGGCCGGCACGGCCCTCGGCCAGGTAGCGGTCGATGCTGTCCAGGGCGGTGGCGTTCAGGCCGGCCGCCGGCACCATGGGCATCACCATCGCCAGCGGACGGACCTGCCGCAGGCGCATGGCGAGCGCCTTGGCTTCCTCGCCCAGATGGCGGCTGACTGTGCTGGACAGCATCGTTCGCGCTCCCCGACCTGGCCGGCCGCTCAGGCGCCGACCAGCACGATGCGATTGCCGCGGCGGAACCAGCGGCCGCTGGCCGCGCGCCCGCCGGCCGCAGCCGACATCCCGGCACGCCGGGCGAGGCCGGGCGCATGCTGGCGCGCGGCCGCGGTCAGGCCGGCCTTGGCGGCTGCCGTCGGCGGGCTGGTCCGCGCCCGCGCCGCGGTGGCGCGCGCGGCGGTACCGGCCAGCCGCACGAAGCGCTTGGCCACCTCGAACTCCTGGTCCTCCGGGCTCATGCCTTCGAGCTCCAGCTCGAACAGGCTGCTGGCGAAGCCGCCGACCTTGCCGCCGATGGCACCGCCGGCCGGGCCGCCGAAAAAGGTGCCGACCGCGCGGCCGGCCACCGGCAGGGCCTTCTTGGCGACGCCCTTCAGCGCGCGACCCAGCGTGCGGCCGGCGCTGGAGCGGGCAAAGCGGCGCGCGCCGCGCACCGCACGCTTGAACAGCTTGCCGAGGAACTGCTCCAGCTCCTCGTCGGACTGGACCTCCAGCAGTTCGGCCGCGAGCTCCATCTCCGTCGCCTCGTCGAACGGTCCGCCCGACCCGGCTTCGAACTCGTCGAATTCCTCCTCGTCGGACTCGAACACGATCTCGGCATCGTCGTCCGCCTCGGCCTCGAAAAACTCGTCGTCGGCCTCGAAGTCGAACTCGCTGTCGTCCAGCGCCTCGGCCTGGACACGATCGATGTCATGCATGGTCGTCGTTCCCTATCGCTGCTGCGGCGCCCCGCTGATCGAGTGCCGTGCCGCCAGGGTTACAAACGCCGTGCCAGTCTCTAACCTATTATTTTTGCGGGAACTTCATGCGTACAGCCGCGAAGCGCACTTCGCTTGTTCCGGGGCTGTAGGGGTGCGGCGCGAAGAGAGCTTCGCGGCCGGGGCGAGGCGGCGGGACTATTCCGCGGCGCGCGGCAGGTCGACGGGTTCCAGGCCGGCCGGCGGGCTGTGCAGCGCCAGTTCCTCGCGCAGCCGCTCGGTCTCGCCGGCGCGCGGGCGGGCGAAACGGGCCAGCAGCAGATAGGCGACCGGGGTCAGGTACAGCGTGAACAGCGTGGCGAAGCCAAGCCCGCCGACCACGATCCAGCCGATCGATTCGCGCGCCTCTGCCCCCGGCCCGCTCGACAGCACCAGCGGCAGCCCGCCGAGCACGGTGGAGACCATGGTCATCATCACCGGCCGCAGCCGGATGACGGCGGCGTCGTGAACGGCGTCGCGCACCGACAGCCCGCGGTCGCGCAGCTGGTTGGCGAACTCGACGATCAGGATGCCGTTCTTCGCCAGCAGGCCGACCAGCATGACCAGACCGATCTGGCTGTAGATGTTGATCGAGGTGCCGGTCAGCCACAGCGCCAGCAGGGCGGCGGCGATGCCGAACGGCACCGTCGCAACGATCACCACCGCGCTGGCGAAGCTTTCGAACTGCGCCGCCAGCACCAGCAGAACGACCAGGATGGCGATGCCGAACGTCACCTCGACCCCCGACGAGGTCTGGTCCAGCGTGGCGGCGTCGCCGAGGAACATCAGGTCGATGCCGGGCGGCAGCGTCTCGGCCGCCAGCGCCTGGATCGCGTCCATACCGGCGCGCAGCGGCAGATCGCCGGCCAGCGTGGCGGAAACCGAGATCGCCCGGCGCTGGCCCTCGCGGTCGAGGTCGGGCGCGATCGCGGTCTCGCGCAGGGTGACCAGCGACGACAGCGGCAGGATGCGCCCGCCGGCGGTCTCGACGTAGAGATTCTCCAGGTCGGTCGGGTCGTCGACCACGCCGGCGGCCGACTGCAGCATCACGTCGATGCTCTCGCCCTCGACGAACAGCGTGGCGACATCGTCGCCCTCGATCATCGCACGCAGTGCGCCGGCGACCGAGGCCAGCGGCACGCCCAGGTCGGCGGCGCGCTCTCGGTCGATCACCACCGACAGCTGCGGCTGGTTGGTGTCATAGGCGACCTGCAGCGATTCGAACACATCCGGCCGCGTTTCGGCCGCCGCGACCAGGGCATCGGCCGCTTCGGCGATGCGGCCGTAGTCGCCGCCGGTCAGGGCGAAGCCGAGCCCGCCGCCGCCGCCGCGAATGCCCAGGCTGTTCGGGCTGCGCAGGCCGACCTGCGCGCCGGGGATCGCCGACAGCGCCGGCCGGATCTCGGCCACGATCTGCTGCTGGCTGCGGCCGCGCGCCTCCCACGGCGCCAGCCGCACGATGACGAAGGCCGAATTGCTGGAGCCGCGGCCGACCACGGCGAACATGTTGGTCGCCTCGTCGCGGTCGATCAGCGGCTGCACGATGGCCTCGACCCGCTCGACCTGTCGGTCGGTGAAGTCGAGCCCGGCCCCCTGCGGCGCGGTCACGGCGATGAAGACGACGCCGCGGTCTTCCGCCGGCAGCAGCTCCTCCGACAACTGTGCCAGCACCGCCCAGGCGGCCAGTCCGACCAGCGCGCCCAGCGCCAGCGCCACGAAGGGCGCACGCAGGGCGAGGTCCAGCGTCGTCGCATAGAGCCGGGCCGACCAGCGGCCGACCGCCGGGAACAGCGCGCCGACCTGGGAATCGCCGCCCCGCTGCGGCAGGCGGGCGGCCAGCATCGGGCACAGCGACAGCGCCACTACCGAGGAAATGGTCACCGCCACCGCCAGCACGAAGCCGAACTCGGTGAACAGGCGGCCGGCAGTGCCGGGCAGGAACGAAATCGGCACGAACACGGCCGCCAGGGTGGCGGTGGTCGCGATCACGGCGAAGAATACCTCGCGCGTGCCGATCACCGCGGCGGCGCGCGGCCGGGCGCCGAGCCCGCGCTGGCGGATGATGTTCTCCAGCACCACGATGGCATCGTCGACCACCATGCCGGTGGCCAGCACCAGCGCCAGTAGGGTCAGAATGTTGACGGAGAAGCCGAGCAGCCAGATCGCCGCGACGGTGCCGATCAGAGCCACCGGCATGGTCACCACCGGGATCAGGGTGGCGCGGGCTGACCCGACGAACACGTAGATGACCGCGGTCACGATCAGCACCGACAGCAGCAGCGTGCGGGTGACCTCGGTGATCGCGCCCTCGATGAACACGGCGTCGTCGGACGACTTGTCGATCCGCACGTCGGGCAGGCTGCGCGACAGCTCGGCGATCGCGGCGTCGACCGCGGTCGAGATCGCGATGGTGTTGGACTGCGCCTGGCGGATCAGGCCGAGGCCGATCACCGGCTGGCCGTCGAGGCGGACCGAGGAGTTGCGGTCCTCCGGTCCGAAGAACACGCGGGCGACGTCGCCGATCCGCGTGCGCCGGTCGATGCCGATCGCCTCGATCTCGGCCGGCGTGGCCACCGCCGCGTCGGCCCGAACCACCAGTTCCTGCGACGCGGTCTCCAGCGTGCCGGCCGGGATGTCGAGTGCGGCGTCGGACAGGGCCTCGGCCAGGTCGCCGAGGCCGAGCCCGCGGCTGGCCAGCGCGAACGGGTCGACCACCACCCGCACCACCCGCGCGGTGTCGCCGTAGACCTGCACGTCGGCGATGCCGGGCACGGCCGCCAGCCGGTCGGCGATCTCGTTCTCGACCAGGTCGGTGAGCGCGGCGGCGTCGCGCGTGTCCGAGGTCACCGACAGCCGCACGATCGGCGAGGAGTCGGCGTCGGCCTTGACCACACTCGGCGCCTCGACGTCGTCGGGCAGCTCGCGCTCGGCCCGGCCGAGCGCGTCGCGGACGTCCGCCGCGGCGATGTTAAGGTCGACGGAGGGGTCGAACTCCAGGGTCACGCGGCTGCCGCCGTAGTCGCTGTTGGAGCTGATCGAGACGATGCCGGGCACGCGGGCGACGGCGCCCTCGATCACGCCGGTGACCTGGGTGTCGACCGTCTCCGGCGACGCCCCGGGATAGGACGCCTGCACGGTGATCACCGGCCGGTCGACATTGGGCAGCTCGCGGATCTCCACGCCCATCAGGGCGGCGGCGCCGGCGACGATGATCAGCAGGTTCAGCACGATCGCCAGCACCGGACGGCGCACGCCCAGCGAACTGACGTCCATGCGGTCGTGGATCACGAGGCGGGCCGCGCCGCGGCGGCGTCGCCGGCGGGGCGCTGGCCGGCCTCCTCCACCGGGCGTCCCGGGCGCAGCCGCTGGGTGCCTTCGACCACGACCCGGTCGCCGGCGACGAGCGCGCCGTCGACCAGGATAGTGCCGGCCGTGCGCTCGACCAGCGACACCGGCACCTGTTCCACCGTGCCGTCGGCCACCCGCCAGACATAGGGACCGTCGCGGCTCCACTGCACCGCCATTTCCGGCACGCCGGGATACTGCGCCTCGGCGAACGCCATGGTGACGGCGAAGGACATGCCGGCGCGCAGCCGGTCGTCCGGGTTCGGCAGCGTCGCCTGAACCGGCAGGGTCCGGCTCTCGGGGTCCAGCCGGCTGTCGATCGCGGTGATGCGGCCGGCGAACACCGTGCCCGGCATCGCCGTCGTTTCCGCGCGCACGTCCTGGCCCAGCGCCACCTGGGCGGCGAACCGCTCGGGCACCTCGAAGCGGATCAGCAGCGCGCTGCGGTCGTCGATTGTGGCAATCTCGGTGGTGGTCGTCACCCGGTCGCCCTCGGCCACGTCGGTCAGGCCCATCACCCCGGCGAAGGGTGCCAGCAATGTGCGCCGCTCCAGCGCCAGCTCGGCGGCGGCCAGGCGGTTGCGGGCCTCGGCCAGCGCGGTGCGCGCCGACTGCGCGGCGCTGGACGACACCGCGCCGGACGGCAGCAGCTGGTCGTTACGCGCCACGGTGCGCTCCTGCTCCTGCACCTGCAGGCGTGCCAACTCGACCGCCAGCGCCTCCTCGGCGTCGTCGAGCGCGATCAGCGGGTCGCCGGACTGCACCGCCTCGCCGGCGGTGAACAGCACGATCTCGACCTCGCCGGCGGCCGCGGGAAAGAGCGTGACCGAGCGCAGCGCCTCTCCGGTGCCGACGGCGCGCAGGATCTGGCCAGCCGACGCCAGCGCCACCGGCGCGGTGACGACCGGTGCGCCGCCGCCGCGGCCGCCGCGCTGCTGCGCACCGGCGCCGCCGTCTTCGTCGCCGGACGGCGGCTCGAACAGCAGCCAGCCGGCCGCACCGAGGCCGCCGATGACCGCCACGCCGACCAACTGGCGCCACCACGACGCCGCACGCGGCCGTGCGGCCGCGCGCATGGCCGGCTCGTCGCTCTCACCTCGCACTGTGCGCCTCAATGCCGCCGACCGTCGCCCCGGGCCCATCCGTCCTGCATGATACGGCCGGGCCGTCGCCTTCCTGCGCGCAAATCGCAGTCAGCGCGGCGACTGCGTTCAGCTGACGAACTCGCAGCGGGTCCACACCTCGCCAGCCTCGGTCCAGGACCCGATCATGAGGCGCAGGTTCTGCTCGTTGAGCAGGGTCATGAAGATCTCGGTGCCCGCCGCGGCCTCGTTTTCCGGCACCACATAGGCGAAGGCGTGCCGGTCGTAGGCGCCTTCGGTGGCGGTGCCGGCCGGCGTGACGATCTGCGGGCCGCGGATGCTGAACTGGGCGCCGTCCTTGCACCAGTCGCCGTCGATCGCGTCGGCGCGGGCGGCACCGGCCGCGACCGCAGCCAGCGCGACACCGAGGGCAAGGGCAACCGGCCGAACGTGCATGGCGAGCCTCCCGCTGCGAGCCAGAACCGAGACGATCATTCCACAGCGGCGCGGGGCCGTCATCCGCCACCCGCACAAAGTCGCGTGAAGGGTCGCCGTCCATTGCAGCCCTACAATCCGCGCGTTGACTTGCGACCGGGGCCCCGCCCAGGGTGGGCGCCCGCAGAACCGGACGACGCGCCATGTTCGACCTCGCCCAACTGGAAGCCGCGGCGACCCTGGTCCGCACCGCGATGCCGCCGACTCCGCAATATGCCTGGCCGCTGCTGGCCGAACGCGTCGGCTGCGAGATCTGGGTCAAGCACGAGAACCACACGCCGACCGGCGCGTTCAAGGTGCGCGGCGGTCTGGTCTACTTCGACGGCCTCGCCCGGTCGGGGTACACGGGCGGCGTGATCAGCGCCACGCGCGGCAACCACGGCCAGAGCCTGCCGTTCGCCGCCCGCCGCCACGGCATCCCGGTCACGATCGTCGTGCCGGAGGGCAACAGCCGCGAGAAGAACGCGGCGATGCGGGCTCTGGGCGCGACGTTGGTCGAGTACGGGCGCGATTTCGACGCCGCCCGCGAGCACGCGCAGGCGCTGGCCGAGGCGCACGGCCTGCACATGGTGCCTGCATTCCATCCCGATCTGGTGCGCGGTGTCGCGACCTATGCGCTGGAGCTGTTCCGGGCCGTGGCGGACCTGGACACGGTCTACGTGCCGATCGGGATGGGGTCCGGCATCTGCGGGCTGATCCGCACGCGCGACCTGCTGGGATTGCGGACCCGCATTGTCGGCGTGGTCGCCCGCGGCGCACCCGCCTATGCCCGCTCGTTCGCTGCGGGTCGCGTGGTCGCAACCGAATCGGCCGACACATTCGCCGACGGCGTCGCCTGCCGGATGCCGAACCCGGACGCGCTGGCGATCATCCGGGCCGGCGCCGACCGCATCGTCGAGGTGACGGACGCGCAGATCGCGCAGGCGATCGCGGTCCACTACACCGACACCCACAACCTGGCCGAGGGCGCGGGCGCCGCGGCGCTGGCCGCGGCCATGCACGAAGGCGACGCCGTCCGCGGGCGGCGCATCGGCACCATTCTCAGCGGCGGCAACATCGATGCCGCGCTGTTCCTGTCGCTGGTCGGCCCGGTTCTGACGGAAGGGACGAAGGGGGCAATGGCCCAGGTTCGGTAGGCCCGGAAACGGCCGCCGCCGTGCGCGCCGGCGGCGTTACAACGCGTTAAGCGGCCGAGCCGAGGGCGGTCTTGGCCCCGTTGTCGGCGGACAGTGCCGACTCCACGATGTGCCGGAACTCGTCCAGCGACACCGGCTTGACGATGAACGCCGTCGCGCCCGCGGCATAGGCCTGGCGCTGGGTGTCCTCGTTGTTCATGCCCGTCACCACCAGCATCGGGGTGTCGGCATTCGGGCCGGTGCCGGCGCGGATCCGGCCGATCATCTCGATCCCGCCGAAGCGCGGCATGTGACAGTCGGTGACGATCGCGTCGAAGCGCTCGTTCTGGGCGGCGAGATAGCCGGCGCCGCCATCGCTGGCGGCAATGCTGGACCAGCCCAGCAGCCAAGCATAGTCGCTCAGCACGCGGCGCATCATCTTGTCGTCGTCGACGATCAGTAGTCGGGGGGCCTTCTTGCTCACGGCGTCCTCACGAATTCCAGCAAAGGCATTAAAACGGTTTAGTTGGCCGCGCGCCATCGATGTCGCGGCAGGCGCGGTCAGTTCACCGCATCGCCGGCGACGGGCCGCAGACGGACCGACAGCTCGTCCAGAAAGGCGCGCTCGTCGGCCCTGGCTTCATCGGACATGCCGGACATCAGGGTCGGGACGAAGGTGTTGGCATTGTCGACACACCACGACTCGATCAGGCTTGCCAGGCCGAGCGTCGACCGCCGGAAGGCGAAGTTGCCGCCTTCGCCGGTGTTCGGCCCGCCCTGGGTGCGCCGCAGCCGGTCGGCGGCATCGAGCAGAGTGGCATAGAGCGTCAGTGCCTCACGGGGCGTCATCGTCGGTGCATCCTTGTGCGTTGTCGTCAGAGGCGGACGGCGGGTCGCGGGGCTGATCCCCGGCCGGACCGGTTCCGTCGGCGGTGTTGCATCGGCTTCGCTTGCGGTCGCCCTCCCGAGCCGGCCATGGCGATGTGGCCTTCTGGCGAGACTGGCGAGCCGACCGTTGCGATGCCGGACATTTGCCCTCACGCACGCCCTTTTTGAAGTACGTACGGTGTTGTAACGTCCGGCAATGCGCAGGCGTAACGTGTGCAATGCGGCGGCGTTCCCGGACTACCGCTTTTTCAGGTTGGACCGGTGACCGATCCGTCCGCCGTGGATGCGACCGACGAGGAGGTCCTGCAGGCGCTCGCCGAGCTGCTGGGCTCCAACGTCTTCCAGACGAATTCGCGGCTGCCGAAGCTGCTGCGCTACCTGGTCACCAACACGATCGACGGCCGCGGCGACGCGCTGAAGGCCTACACCATCGCCACCGAGGCGCTGGGGCGCGGGCCGGATTTCGATCCGACCAGCGACAGCATCGTCCGGGTGGAGGTGAACCGCCTGCGCCAGAGCCTGGCGCACTACTACGCGACCGAGGGAGCGGATTCGCGGATCCGCATCGAGATCCCGAAGGGCCAGTATCGGCCGCTGTTCGCACGGATGGAGCCTGAGCCGGAGCCGGAGCCGGCAGCACCGCCGCAGCCGGACGCGTCGTCCCCGCCCCCCGCCGCCCCCCCGCCGCCGGTGCGCCAGCGCCGGCACCTGCTGTTCGCGCTGGCCGCGGCCGGCGTCGCGGCCGTGGCCGCCGTGGCGGTCGCGCTGGTGCTGCTGTTCGGCGAGGGCGCAGGCGAACAGAGCGAAGCCACCGCGTCCGCAGACGCCGCCGGCGAGACCGCGCCGGCTGCGCCGGATCGCGGCCGGCCGCATGTCACGGTCCGGCCCGCGTTTCCGCGAATCTTCACGCGCCCTGCCGACGACGATCCGCTGGTCGCCGGCTCGGCCGCCTCGATCGAGGACGTGGTCGCGAAATTCGCCAACGTGCGGGTCGTCGTGCAGGCCCCCGGCGCGGCCGCCGACGAGGCGCCCTGGCCGGAGGACTACGAGATCCAGATCACCACGCAGGGCAGCAGCGACCGGACGTCGGTCTACCTGCGCATGGTGCACGTGGCGTCCGGCGAGCTGGTCGAATCGCGCGAGCTCACGCTCGACGACCCGGCGCAGCGCGCGCTCACCCAGGACCAGACCGCCGCACTGCAGGGCTTCGCCGCCTCGCTGGTACGCCGAGGCGGTGCGCTCGAGCAGGACTATCGCCGGCGCGGCGACTATTCGCCGACGATGCGCTGCGTCCTGCTCGTGCTCGACTATTTCCTGCATCAGACCGCCGACGCGCATCTGGCGGCGCGCACCTGCGCCGAGGACGAGATCGCGACCGGCAACCGCGAGCCCTATCTCTACGTCGCACTGTCGCTGCTCGGCACCGAGGAATATGTCGACGGCCACAACCCCCAGCCCGGCGACCCGCTGGCCCGCGCGCTCGATGCCGCGCTGTCCGCCACCAGCCGCGATCCGAATTCCTCGCTGGGCTACATGGCGCAGATGCTGGTCTATTCGCTGATGGGGGACGTCAACGCCACCATCCGCGCCGGCGACCAGGCGCTGGCCCTGAACCCCTACGACCCGGACATCCTGGCCAGCTACGGCCTTCGCCTGGCCTATTTCGGCCGCACCGACAAGGCGCTGCCGATGCTGGAGCAATCCGATACCGAGCAGCCGACCGCCTCGCCGTGGCGGACCTATGGGCTGTTCCTCGCCTATTACCTGCAGGACGACCGCGACAATGCGATCAGCCGCGCGCTGGCGCTGGCCAGCGCGTCCGACCCGCAATACATGGCGGCACACGCGATCGGGATCTTTCTCAAGGGCGAGATCGTGCAGGCACAAGCGCTGCTCGGCGAGCTCGACGCGGCCTACCCCGCTTTCGCCAGCGACCCCGCGGCCTCCTACCGCAAGCGCCAGCTGGCGCCGGCATTGATCGACCGCCTCGTCGGCGACCTCGACGCCATCCGGGCCGGCCAGTCGCCCGACCGGCGCCAGTCCGCGCCGTCGCCGGCCGCCGAGCCGGTCGACGTGTTCGCGCCAATGCTGGCCGGGACCCGGCCGTCGCTGCCGCGGCTGCTGATCGTGCCGGGCGATACCGGACCCTCGGTCTCGCTCGCGCTCGCGTTCGAAGGCGCCGCCGCCCGCTTCGAGAACGTCCAGGTGGTCAGCATCGGCGCCGACGAGACCCGGCGGCTGGCGATCTGGCCCGAGGACTACGTGGTCACCGTGTCGGCGATTCCCGGCCCCGGCGGGATCAGCGCCTGGGTGCGCGCGGTGCATGCGGGAAGCCGCGAGCTGGTGATGTCGCGCGACTTCGCGGTGCCGACGCTGGGCACCGACAGCTTCGAATATGGCGGCGACCTCGCCATGCAGCAGGCCGCCGCCGATCTGGCGCGCCGCGACGGCGCGATCGTGCAGGACTATCGCCGCCGCGGCGATTTCACCTCGACCATGCGCTGCCTCTACGCCTTTTCCGACTACCTCGAGGTGGCGAGCCGGCTGCGCCGCCAGGCCGCGCTGGATTGTGCGGTAAACGAGATCAACAACGGCAGCCGCGAACCCTATCTGCACGTCATGCTGGCGGTGGTCCACCTCGACGACTTCGACAATGGCGGGCAGGCCGGCGACGACGCGCTGAGCAACGGCCTGCGCGAGGCGCAGGCCGCGGTCCGGCTGGATCCGAATTCGGCCAGCGGCTACTTCGCCCAGGCCTGGGCCTACGCGTTGATGGGCGACACCGAGGCGATGGCGCGGATGACCGCGCGGGCCATTGGGCTGAATCCGTTCAATGTCGAGGTCCTGACCGGCGTCGGCGTGCGTATGGCCGAGGACGGCCGGTTCGAGGATGCCGTCCGCCTGCTGTCGCGGGCGGAGCAACTGCAGCCCACCGCCGACCGCTGGCGCGACTATGCGCTGTTCCTGGCCAATTACGGGTTGGGCGAGATGACCGAGGCCGTCCGCAAGGCGCGCGAGCTGCTGGGCTCCGACGAGCCGCTGCACATCGCCGCGCGCGCGGTGGCCGCCGTGCGTTCGGGCAACGGCAGCCTGGCGCAGCGCATCGTCGGCCAGCTGGTCGACGCCGACCCGACATTCGCCGACGACCCGCGCGCGCCCTACGCGCAGCGGCGCTACGACACGGGCCTGGTCGACCGGCTGGTCGCCGACCTCCGCCTGGCCGGTCTGCAGGACGGCGGCGCCGACTGAGAGGCGGCCGGCCGCGAAAACGCGGCCAAGCTCCTGAAAAATAATCCGTAAAGAGCCAGTGCCTCGAGTGAATACCCGACACTATCTTCGCACGCCATATCTTTTCCTACTCATTGAGCCGCATTCAGCAAATACAGTAGACGAGTATTTGTTACTTCCATTTGGTAATTCCGGCTTGTCACCCGCGGATCGATCTGCCATTCTTGGCACATCCCAATCAGATCGACGTGATTTTGGCGCCGGTTTCGCCCCTGTGCGCCGAATTCGTTCCAGAATTATTGGACGGTTCAGGAGATTCGACGCATGTGTGGCCTTGCCGCCCTGTGGGGCCAGAGCGACCCCGGCCTGACCCGGGCGATGATCGCGCGCCAGCAGCACCGCGGGCCCGACGACAGCGGAATGCTCGAACTGGCGGGCGGGGCCGGCACGCTGGGGCACTGTCGCCTGGCCGTGATCGATCCGGCGTGCGGGCAGCAGCCGATGGTCGACCCGGAAACCGGTGCGGCGCTGGTGGCCAACGGCATGATCTACAACGACCGAGCGCTAAGGGAGCGCAGCCCCGAGGCGCGGTTCCGCACCGCCAGCGACAGCGAATCGATCCTGCACAGCGTGGGAACACGCGGTGGCGAGGCGGTGCAAGAGCTCGACGGCATGTTCGCCTTCGTGCTGGCCCGGGGCGACCACCTGATCGCGGCGCGCGACCCGGTCGGCATCAAGCCGCTATACATGGCCCGCACCGGCGATGGGCTTGTCTTCGCCTCCGAGGCGAAGGCTTTCGCCGGCCTGGCGGCGGACGTCGCCGCGTTTCCGCCGGGGCATCGCTACGACTCGCGCACCGGCTTCACCCGCTACTACGCGATTCCCGACGCTCCGCCGGCGGACTGGGACCTCGACAGCGCCCTTACCGCGGTCCGGCGTACCCTCGAGGCCGCCGTGGTGAAGCGGCTGCGCAGCGACGTGCCGTTCGGCGCGTTGCTGTCCGGCGGCCTCGACAGCAGCATCATCGCCGCCATCGCGGCGCGTCACGTGCCCGACCTGAAAACCTTCGCGGTCGGGCTCGAGGGCAGCGCGGACCTGGCGGCGGCACGCCGCGTTGCCGCCTATCTCGGCACCGACCATCGCGAGCGCATCGTCACGCCGGCAGAGGTGTCGGCCGCTCTGCCGCGCGTGCTGTACCACCTGGAATCCTATGACAGGGACCTGGTGCGCAGCGCGCTGCCGTGCTGGTTCGTGGCCGAGTTCGCAGCGCGCGAAGTGACCGTCGTGCTGACCGGCGAAGGCGCCGACGAGCTGTTTGCCGGCTACGGCTACTACCGCGACATCGCAGACCATGCGGCGTTGCACGCGGAGCTGCGGCGGTCGATCGGTACGATGCACGACATCAACCTGCAGCGGGTCGACCGCATGACCATGGCGCACGGGCTGGAAGCGCGGGTGCCGTTCCTCGATACCGCAATGATCGCGCTGGGGCTCAGCCTGCCGACCGGCTGGAAGCTGATGCCGGGCAGCGGCCGGCGGATCGAGAAGTGGATCCTGCGCAAGGCGTTCGCCGACATGCTGCCCGACGACATCGTCTGGCGCGACAAGCTGCAATTCGACCAGGGCAGCGGCTTTGCCGATCTGCTGGCCGACGCGGCCGCGGACGCGCCGCCGGCGCACGCCGCCGGGCGCTGCGCGGAAGAGGCGCGCTATGCCGCCCTGCTGGCGGCCGAATATGCGGACCCGGGGCCGATCATGGCGCTGGTGTCGCATTGGGACACCCGGCCGGCGGCCCCGCAGCCGGCGGCCGAATAAGACAGTCGAGGGAGATCGCCGACATGGGAACACCGGACGCCGCACGGCTGGCCAGCGGCAAGTGCGCCTTCGACGACATTTACGATCAGCCGGTTCCCGATGCCTATTTCACGCGGCTGAAGCCGCTGCAGTACCAGACGCCGCACCACGCACAACCGGTGTTCCGGCGCGCGGCACGGGCGTTGGCCGGCCTGCGCGGACGCCGCCCGGTCGAAGTGCTGGACCTGTGCTGCGGCTATGGCGTCAACGCCGCCCTGTTGAACCACCGCGTCAGCCTGGCCGATCTCTATCGCCGGTTCCGGTTGGCACGGCAGGCCCGCACCAGCCACGACCAGCGCATCGGCGGCGATGCCGCCTACTTCCGCCAGCGCGGGATCGCCCCGCGCCCGGCCCGCGTGACCGGCGTGGACGTCGCAGCCAATGCCCTGGTCTACGCCCGCGCCGTCGGCCTGCTCGAGCAGTCGGTGAATGTCGATCTCGAGACCGGTCGCCTGGACGCCGCCGCCGCGGCCGGCCTCGCGCGGGCCGATCTCGTCACCGTCACCGGCGGTTTCAGCTACATCGGGGCGCGCAGCCTGTCGCGGCTGCTCGGCCTGTACCCGGCGCGGCGGCAGCCCTGGGTCGTCGCCCTGCCGCTGCGGCAGATGGATTTCTCCGCCTGCGAGGCAGCGCTGCAACGCGCCGGGCTGACGGTGGAGACCTGGTCGCGCTGGCCGATGCCGCACCGCCGCTTCGCCGACGCCACCGAGCGCGACGCGACCCTGGCCGCGATCGATCCGGACGGCGATCCGATTCGCCGGCCGCCGAGCCGCAGCCATCTGGAGGCGGTTCTCTACGTCGCACGCCCCGAGGCCGACGCCGCGCGATTGCCGCTCGCCGACCTGGTCCAGCCGTCGGCGGTCGACGCCGGCGAGACGCGTGCCGCGGTCAGCTTCGCGTGACGGCCGGCCGGCGGCGAACCTCTACTCGGACAGGTCCTCCATCTCCTCGTGGATGTCTGCGATCAGCGCCAGCCGCTGGCGGGCGCGCGGGCCGAGCCGCGCGGCCACATTCGCCGCCAGCAGTTGCACGACGCTGAGGGTCGCGGCGTAGGACGGCTGCTCGCCGTAGCTGGCGGTGTGGCACTGCAGCACCACCCGCGCCATCCGGGTGCCGGATCCGGCGGCGACCGGGTCGGTCAGATAGACGATCTTCGCGCGCGCGGTGTCGGCATAGGCCAGCATCGGCCGGATGCCGCTGTGACGCGGCCGCATCGCGATGACCAGCACGGAATCGCGCGGCCCCAGCATGGCCAGATCCTCCGCCGGCGCCTCGGCGCCGAGCAGGCGCACGTCGGGCCGGATCCGCGCCAGCAGCAGTCGGGCATAGCGGGCCAGCCCCTCCTCGGTGCCGAGCCCGAGCACCCAGACGCGCTGGGCATCGGCCAGCAGCTCCGTCGCCGCAGCGAGCACGTCGGGCCGTAGCGCCTCCAGCGTCCGGTTCAGGTTGGCGACCTCCAGCCGGGCGAAGGCGTCGATGTCGCCGGGCCGTCGCTCGCTGGGTGCGGCCCGCGCCTCCAGGTGCATCGGCGCCGTCTTGTTGCGCTCCTCCCGCGCCTGCAGCCGCACCTCGTTGAAGTCGCCATAGCCGAGCGTGCGGAAGAAACGGGCCGCGGTCGACTTGGACACGCCAGCCATGCCGGCCAGTTCGGTCGCCGAATAGCTCAGGATGTCGTCCGGATTGCCGAGGATTACCTCGGCCAGCTTGCGCTCGCCCGCGGTCAGGCGCTCGAAACAATCCTGGATGCGCAGGGAAAGCCGGGTCGACATGATTCTTTTTGATACCCATTGTTTCGCACGCCGGCTACGATGAAACGAACGTGCCGGAAAATGCGTCAGGCGGGCAGCCGGTTGCACGGCAATCGGGCACCCCGTGATCGGCCCACAAACGAAACGGCTGTTTCGTCGCAGTGAAACGATGGCACGCGGATTGCGACGGCGCGATGCGTGGCCGCAACCGGCCTTGTGAGGGGGAAGATGAACAGGACCACCATCGTCAGGCAGAGGATCTGGGCCCGCCTGCGCGAGCACGCCCTGCCGGATTCGCGGTTCCACTACAACTTCGCCGAGGTGATTCCGGATTTCGTCGGCAGCGACGCCGCCATCGCGCGGATCGAGGCGCTGCCGGCGGTGCGCGACGCCGGCCTGCTGTTCGTCACGCCGGACAACTGCCTGACTGAGATGCGCAGCCGCCTGCTGAAGGCCGGCAAGACCATGATCGTCTCGACCTATGGCATCTATCGCGGCTTCTACCGGCTCGGCCCGGAGGACGTGCCGGCCGGCCACGAGCGCTACGCCGGCTGGCTGGACGGGCTGGAGTATTTCGGCAAACCGATCACCCTGGCCGAGATTGCCGCTCTTGGCCGATTCGACGCGATGCTGACCGGCGCGTCGGCCGTGTCGCTCGACGGTGTGCGGTTCGGCAAGGGCCACGGCTTCTTCGACCTGGAATGGGGCATGTTCACCGACATCGGCATCGTCGACGACGCCACCCCGGTGATCGCCGTCGTGCACGACGTGCAGGTGGTCGAGGACAAGCTGACGCCGAGCCCGACCGATATCATCGTCGACATGATCGCCACGCCGAAGCGGCTGCACCGGGTGACCCGCGGCTATCCGCGGCCGCGCGGCATCCACTGGGACCGGCTGGAGCCGGAGGTAATCGCCGCCACCCCGCCGCTGCAGGAGCTGCAGCGCGCCCGCGGCATGCTGCCCGCATAGACCGCCCCGCCGACACCACGCTCACCTGCCTTGGGAGGCCCTGCCATGACTATCGCGATGAACCGCCGCTCCTTCCTCGCCACCGGCGCCGCCGCCACCGCCGCCGGAGCCCTGCCCTGGCGCCGGGCCCGCGCTGCCGACCCGTTCGCCATGCAGGCGGCCTGGATCAACGACGCCGAGTTCTGCGGCTATTTCGTCGCCATCGACAACGGCTACTACGCGGAGGAGGGGCTGGAGCTGGACTACCTGTCCGGCGGCCCCGACGTGATCCCGGAAAGCGCGCTGCTGTCCGGTCGCGCGCCGCTGGCGCTGACCACGCCCGACACCACGATCAAGGCGATCGTCGACCAGGGCGCGCCGTTCAAGATCGTCGGCACCCAGTATCAGAAGAACCCGATCGGCATCGTCAGCCTGGCCAAGGCGCCGATCACCACGCCGCAGGAACTGGTCGGCAAGACCCTGGCTGTACCGCCGGTCAACACCATTTCGGTCAACGCGATGCTGCAGATGAACGGCATCGACCCGGCCGACGTGCGCATCGTGCCCTATGCCTACGACCCGACCCCGCTGATCCAGGGCGAGATCGACGCCTCGCTGGATTTCACCACCAACGTGCCGTTCACCATCGAGCAGGCCGGCGAGCCGGCGGTCTCGTTCCTGCTCTACGACTTCGGCTTCACCACCTACAACGACACCGTGGTGGTGACCCAGGACGCGCTCGACAACCAGCGCGACCTGATCGTGAGGTGGCTGCGGGCCAGCCGCCGCGGCTGGGCCGAGAACCTGACCGACCCCGCCAAGTACCCGCCGACCTTCGCCGACAGCTGGTTCCAGGGCACCGGCCGCTCGATCGAGAACGAGGTCTTCTTCAACACCGCGCAGAAGCCGCTGATCGAGCACCCGGCCGGCGTCTTCGCCATGGACGAGGAAGGCATCGAGGGCAACATCCGCGCGCTCGCCGCCATCGGCATCAACGCCACCCGCGACATGTTCGACACCACCCTGCTGGATGAGGTGTGACGGGGGCGAACGCGCCGGGCACGATGACCGGCGCTGCCGCGGCACACCGAGGCAAGTCGATGGCGGGCCTGGTCTACGCCAACGTGCACAAGAGCTTCGACGTCGGCGGCACGGCCCTCAAGGTGCTCGAGGGCATCGGGCTCGACTGCCCGCCGGGCTCGCTGACCGCGATCATCGGCCCGTCGGGCTGCGGCAAGTCCACGCTGATGCGCATCGCCGCCGGCCTGGAGAGCGCCGACGACGGCAGTGTCTCGGTCGCCGGCGAGAGCCCGGACGCGCTGCGCCGCGGCGGGCGGCTGGGCATCGCCTTCCAGGATCCCGCGCTGATGCCGTGGCGGTCGGTCCGCCGCAACGTCGCGCTGCCGCTGGAGGTGCTCGGGCGCAACTGGCGCGAGCGGCGGGCGGAGATCGACCACCTGGTGACGCTGGTCGGCCTCGCCGGCTTCGAGGATGCGCTGCCGCGTCAGCTTTCCGGCGGCATGCGTCAGCGCGTCGCTATCGCCCGCGCGCTGGTCACCGACCCCGAGCTGCTGCTGCTCGACGAGCCGTTCGGCGCGCTCGACCAGATCCTGCGCCGGTCGATGAACCTGGAGTTGCAGCGGATCTGGCTCGAACGGCGGCCGACCACCCTGCTGATCACCCACGGCATCGACGAGGCGGTGTTCCTGGCCGACCGGGTTGCGGTGATGGCCGCAGGCCCCGGCCGGATCGTCGCCACGGTGGAGGTGCCGTTCGCGCGTCCGCGTCCGGCCGCGGTGATGGCCAGCGAACCGTTCCACCGGCTGTGCGACACCGTCGCCGCGTCCCTTGCCGGCGGGCAGCGGGTGCGCGAGAGCGTGTGAGGCGCGCGATGCCGTCCCCGACCGACGAGGTCGCGTCCTTCGACACGCCGCCCGGCGCTCGGCTCCTCGGGATGCGAAAGCCCGGCGCCTGCCGCGAGCGCCGGGTCCACCTGCCACGACCGCAACGGCACCTCATCCTGCTTGCGCCGCAGGACGCGCCGTCGCGCGCGCGACGCACCTGCCGAAGAGCGCACGAGGCACAGGGGTGAGCGCCCGTTGGACGACGCCGGCGCTGATCATCGGCCTCCTTGCCCTGTGGGAACTGGTCGGCCGGCTCGACCTCGTCGCCGGCGGCGCGCTGCCGGCGCCGGGCGAGATCCTGGCCCAGGCCTGGACCGACCGCGCCGACTACCCGCCGCATGTCGGCGCGACGCTGTGGGCGGCAATCGCCGGGTTCCTGATCGGGAACGCGGTCGCAGTCGCCGCCGCGGTTCTGTTCGTGCTGGCGCCGGCAGCCGAGCGGCTGACCCGCGGCGTCAGCATCACGCTGTTCGCCATCCCGCCGATCGCCCTGGTGCCGATCCTGGTGATCGCGTTCACCGGGTCGGAGCCGCGGGTGATCCTGGCTGCGGTCTCGGTCTACTTCCCGACCATGGTCTCGACCCTGCTCGGCCTGCGCGACGTCGACCCGCGCCTGGTCGACCTGGTCCATGCCTATGGCGGCGGCCGCCGCAAGGTGCTGGCGCTGGTCCGGCTGCGCGCCGCCCTGCCCGGCCTGCTCGCCGGCCTGCAGGTCGCCGCGCCGGCGGCCGTGCTCGGCGCGATCCTGGCCGAGTTCGGCGGCGGCGTGCGCTGGGGGCTCGGCACCTATCTGCTCGGCTCGCTCGGCCAGGCCAACCCCGCCCGGCTGTGGGGCATCGGGCTGGCCGCCACCGCCATCGCCGGGCTGGCCTATGCCGTCTTCGGGCTCGCCGGCCGCCGCGCGCTGGAGCGCGGCCGCGCCGCGACCATGGCGGCGGGCGGCTCACCGGACCTGCTCGGCAAGGTCGGCGGCGGGCCGCTGCACCGGCTCGGCATCGCACTGCTCTCGGTCGCCTTCGCGCTCGCGCTGTGGTGGGGCGTGCTGCTGCTGCTCGACCTGTCGCCGGTGGTGGCCTACGCCCCGCCGGCGGTGTGGGAGTACCTGGTTGCCGGCGCCCAGTCCGCCAACGCCCGCGCGCGCCTGTTCGCGGCGCTGGCCGACACCCTGCCGCTTGCGGTCGCCGGGCTCGCCGCGGGGCTTGCCTTCGCCTTCCTGCTCGCCGTCGTCACCACGGTGTGGCGACCGCTCGGCCGCGCCCTGCTGCCGGTGGCGCTGGTCAGCCAGACCATGCCGCTGGTGGCGCTCACCCCGCTGATCGTGCTGCTGTTCGGCCGCACCGTCACCGCGACGCTGGTCGTCACCGTGTCTGTCACCTTCTTCCCCGCCTTCGTCACCCTGGCCCAGGGTCTCGCCCAGGTGCCGCGCAGCGCGCTCGACGTGCTCGCGGCCTATGGCGCCTCGCCGCTGAAGCAACTGCGCTATGTCAGCGTGCCCGCCGCGCTGCCGCACCTGATGGCCGCCGCCCGGCTCGGCGCGCCGCGGGCGCTGCTCGGCGTGATGATCGCCGAGTGGCTGGCCACCGGCTACGGCATCGGCAACCTGATCAACCAGTCGCGCGGCATGCTCGACTACGGCATGATCTGGTCGGTGGCGGTGGTGGCGGTGCTGGTCTCGATCGGCTTCTACCAGCTGGTCGCCGCCGCCGAGACCCGGCTGCTCGCCCGACGCTGAACGGCGATCCCGTTCAAGCCGCGCGGCCTGGCGGCCCGTTGACAGCGGGGCGATTTCGGTCCCAAGCCTCAGCCGAGGGCGCCTGCCGGGCGCCGCATCACCGGGGAGAGCGCGCATGACCCAGACGCCGATGATCGAGCGGCCGTTCCATCGCGACTGGCTGTGGCGCGAGGCGTGCAGCCTGCTCGCCTTCCACAGCCGCAGCGCCGGCGGGCCGGCCGGCTTCAGGACGCTGGGCTTCGACGGTGCGCCGCTGCTCGGCGCCGACGAGGTGTTCCAGCTGCACGACACCACCCGGATGATCCACTGCTTCGCGCTGGCGCATCAACTCGGCGTGCCGGGCATGACCGCCGGCATCGAGCAGGGCATGCGTTTCCTGTGGGATGCGCACCGCGACGCCCAAGCCGGCGGCTATTTCTACGGCGTGCGGGCGGACGGCCCGGCGCGCACCGACAAGGCGGCCTACGGCCACGCCTTCGTGCTGCTGGCCGCCGCTTCGGCCAAGCGCGCCGGCGATCCCGCGGCCGACCCGCTGCTCGCCGACATCACCGCCGTGATCGACCGGCATTTCTGGGACGACGGCTTCGGCGCCGTCCGCGAGGATTTCGATGCCGGCTGGACCGAGATCGGCGCCTATCGCGGCCAGAACGCCAACATGCACATGACCGAGGCGCTGATGGCGGCCTACGACGTCACCGGCAATGCCGGCTATCTGGCCAAGGCGACCCGCATCGCGGACCTGATCGTCAACCGCAATGCGCGCGCCTGCGACTGGCACGTGGCCGAGCATTTCGACACCGAATGGCGCATCGACCGGGCCTATGCCGGCGATCCGATCTTCCGGCCCGCCGGCACCACGCCCGGCCATGCGCTGGAATGGAGCCGGCTGCTGGTGCAGCTGTGGCAGCTCGACGGGCGGCGCGCCGGATGGATGGTCGAGGCCGCCCAGGGCCTGTTCGCCAACGCGGTCGGGCAGGGGTGGGACCGCAGCCGCGGCGGCTTCGTCTACACGCTGGACTGGGACCACCGCCCGTTGCAGCCGATCCGGCTGTTCTGGCCGGCTGCCGAGGGAATCGCGGCGGCCGCCGTGCTCTGGCAGCTGGAACGCGACCCGTTCTATGCCGACTGGTACGAGCGCATCTGGGAGTTCGCGGCTGCCCGGCTGATCGACCGCGAGCACGGCGGCTGGTTCCCGGAGCTGGACGACGACGACCGCCCGTCGCGCACGATCTTCGCCGGCAAGCCGGACCTCTATCATGGCTTCCAGGCCTGCATCGTCCCGCTGTTGCCGGCCGGCACCTGCCTGTCGGGCGACCTCGCCGCGATCTGATCCGGCAGGCGGCGGTCGCCGGCCGCGCGCCCGTTCTTGCCCGCTTCGGAGGCGTACCGGCAGGCGGTCGGCCGCGGGGCCAGAATAAATGTCACGGGGACTAGACAAATGTTCACGTGCCGTGTCGAATGCCCCTCGGGAGCAAACGTCAGCCAGACCTCGTCGGAAGGGGCGCCAGGGTTTGACCGCGATGGTGGCAGGGCAGAGCAGGCCGCGGCACTTCCTCGTGCTGCCGCGGTGGCTGACCATGGACCACCCGCTGCCGTGGCTGGCGCCGATGTTCGCGCTGATCCTGGCCTTCGGCATCTACCCGCTGGGCTATGCCGTCTGGCTGACCCTGAACGAGAAGAACCCCTATACCCGGGCGATGGAGTTCTCCTGGTTCGACCAGTGGGGCAAGGCCTTCACCGACGAGCGCATGTGGAATGCGCTGATGGTGACCTCGATCTACACCGCGGTCTGCCTGATCTTCCAGGTGGCGCTGGGATTTGCGATCGCCCTGCTGCTGGACAGCGACCGCCGCGGCTACGGCTTCCTGCGGGCGATGATGACGCTGCCGCTGGTGGTGCCGCCGGCGGTGACCGGGCTGATGTTCCTGCTGATGGAGGACGCCCAGTTCGGCGTCCTCGCCTACTATCTCGACGCCATCGGGCTGGCCGACCCCGGCAGTCCGATCCTGGGCAACATCTACACCGCGCTGCCCGGGGTGATGGCCGCCGACATCTGGCAGTGGACGCCGTTCATGGTGCTGATCATCATGGCCGGCCTGCGCGCGCTGCCGAAGGAACCCTATGAGGCGGCCGCGATCGACGGCGCCAGCTACCTGCAGTCGCTGTGGTACCTGACCCTGCCGATGCTGGGCCGGGTCGTCGCGGTGGCCGTGCTGATCCGCACGATCGACCTGTTCCGCATCTACGACTACATCTTCGCGATGACCACCGGCGGTCCCGGCACGGCGACGGAGACGCTGAGCTTCTATGCCGGGCGCGAGTTCACCACCGCCAACTTCAACTATGCCTCCACCCTCAGCCTGATCACGCTGATCCTGCTCAACGTGATCTGCTTCCTGTTCATCAAGTTCTCGCGGGTGAAGTTCTGATGCGGGGCTCGCTCGCCCGCGCGATCACGCGCGACGTGCTGGCCTGGCTCGTCGTGCTGCTGTTCATGTTCCCGCTGTTCTGGTGGGTGCTGGCCTCGTTCAAGCCCTACACCGCAATCTTCACGCGGTCGCCGAACTATTTCGACTTCGAGGCGACGCTGAACAACTACCGTATCGCGCTGCTCGGCGAATCGCGCATCGACCTCAGCCAGGGCATCGGCGGACAGACCGGCGGTGCGTCGAGCTACTACTCGATCCCGACCATCATCGACAGCGTGATCGTCGCGGTCGGCTCGACCGCGCTGGCGGTGTTCCTGGCCACGCTGGCCGGCTATGCGCTGTCGCGCTTCACCATGCGGGCCAAGCACCACGTCATCTTCTTCGTGCTGGCCCAGCGCATGATGCCGCCGATCGCCGTCGCCATCCCGCTGTTCTTCATCTTCCGCGACATCGGGCTGCGCGACACCCATGTCGGCCTGATCATCGCCCATACCCTGATCAACCTGCCGCTGGCCACGCTGCTGCTGAAGAGCTTCTTCGACGACGTGCCGAAGGAGATGGACGAGTCGGCGATGATCGACGGCGCCAGCCGCTTCACCGTGTTCCGCCTGATCGTGATGCCGCTGGTCCGCGGCGGCATCGCGGCGACCGCGGTGCTGTGCTTCATCTTCTCGTGGACGGAGTTCCTGATCAGCCTGCAATTGACCACCAGTATCCGGACGATCCCGGTCAAGATCACCACCTTCGTGACCTCGACCGGAACGGAATGGGGCCTGATCACCGCGCTGGGCAGCGCCGCGCTGGTGCCGAGCTTCATCTTCATCCTGCTGGTGCAACGCCATCTGGTCCGCGGCCTCACCCTCGGCTCGCTGAAGGATTGAGGAGCCGCCCGCGGACGAGAGTGCCTATCAACCAACCAAAGGGAGGACGGCAATGAGTTTCAAGGAATACGATCGCAAGACGTATATCGCCGACACGGCGGGCAAGTTCGCCCAGCGCAAGATCTCGAAGCGCCAGTTCCTGCGCGGCATGGCGCAGGCCGGTGTCGGCTTCTCCGGCTTCTCCGCAGCGTTCCTCGGCGGCGGGCGCCCGTTCAACGGCCTGCACAAGCTCGGCACCGGCATGGCGGCGGCGCAGACGCCGGATGACGTCAGCGCCTGGCTGCGCGACGTCGGCCGCCAGTTCGCCGGCACCACGATCCGCTACACCTCGGAAGCGACGCCGCCGACCAACGTGGCCTCCGAGCTGAAGTCGGAGTTCGAGGAGCTGACCGGCATCAACGTCGAGATCGAGATCGTGCCGCTGGAGCAGGTGCTGCAGAAGGCGACGCTCGACGCCCAGGGCCAGCTCGGCACCTACGACCTCTACTATCTCGACCAGGCCTGGGCCGCGCTGTTCTCGCCGGACACCGTCAACCCGCGCGAGCTGTACGACAGCAACGCCGAACTCGCCATGCCCGGCTACGATTGGGAGGACTTCTCCCCGCCGCTGGTTCAGGGCATCGCCACCGCCTACAACCAGATGATGGGCGTGCCGTTCGACATCCCGATCGCGATCCTGATGTACCGCAAGGACCTGTACGACAAGCATGGCCTCGCCGTTCCGACGACCATGCAGGAGTACATGGACGCCACCAAGGCGCTGCACGAGGCCGAGATCGGCAACGGCATCTACGGCACCACCGGCGAGCTGAAGTCGGGCCACTACTCGCTGGAGTGCGACTGGACCATCTGGCTGTGGTCGCACGGCGGCTCGATCTTCGGCGCGGACGGCATGTTCACCGGCAACGACGAGCAGGGCATGGAAGGCCTCGCCTACATGCTGGAGCTGGTCAAGTACATGCCGCCGGCAGCGACGACCTGGACCTGGGACGGCCAGTGGCAGTCGATGGCCCAGGGCATCGCGGCCCAGTGCATTTCCTGGGGCGAGTTCTTCCCGGGCCTGGACGGCGGCGATTCGGCCGTCGGCGGCGGCCTGATGGAAGCGGCGATCCCGCCGGAAGAAGCGGCGCTGCGTTCGCCGGAACAGGCCGGCTTCAACGAGATCCCGCACATCGGCCACCAAGGCGGCTCGTCGATCGCCCTGTCGCGCTACTCGCAGAACCAGGAAGCGGCCTGGCTGTTCATGCAGTGGGTGACGTCGAAGGACATCGTGGCACGCAGCTGCGTGGTCGGCGGCGGCGCCTCGCCGGTGCGGCTCTCCGCGTTCAGGGACGAGCGCGTGCTGGCCGCGGCGGTGCCGGGCGCCGGCACCACCCGCCACTTCCCGGCGATCGAATGGACGATCAACAACCGGATGGGCTCGGAGCCGGACCTGCCGAGCTGGCCGGAGATCGCCAACAACGTCATCCCGGTCGAACTCGGCAAGCTGCTGGCCGGCCAGTACGGCTCGCCGGAAGAGGCGATGGCGGTGATCGCGGAGAAGACAAACGAGCTGGCCGCGCCGTTCCGCGGCTGAGCCGGCTTTCGAAGATGCAAGCGCTGGCGGGGCTTCGGCCCCGCCAGTCGTTTCCGGACCCGGCGGTCGCAACGGGCGAACCGATCTTCGCCACATTGGCCTGCCACGGTCGCCCGATGTCCGCATGCGCAGCGACCGCATTGACACTGTTCCGCGCCGTCGCCGCCGCGCTTGCGCTCGCAGCGGCGGCAACGGCCGCGCGCGCCGGCGGGGGCGCGGTCGACTACCGCATGGTCGGCTGGTCGCAGTTCTTCGGCGACGCAAACGGCATCGCCTATCTGGAAGGCGATGTCAGGCCCGACGCCGGCGGGATCCTGCGCGTCGAGTGGATCGACCCGGCGCATCTCCGGATATCCGACGGCTTCGGCGCCGATGTCCGCGACTATGTCGGCGACGGCGGCAGCTATGCCGCCCTGCTTGACGGACTGGCGCTGCTGGTCGAGCCGGCGACGCCGCTGGGGCCGGTCGCGGACTGGCTGCAGCAGCCGCGCGCCGACCTGCGTCCGCTGATCCGCCTGAATCCGCCGGACGACACCGCCGTCGAGGCGCTGCTGCTGACAGGCGACCGGCTGGTCCTGGTCTACGGGCTGTTCAACATGCGCGGCTTCGGCTACGGCCAGACCGTGATCGCGGCCCGCGTCGATGGCGCGACATTCGCCGACATCGCCGCAGGCCGGCTCACGATGCCCTAACCGCCGGGCCTCAGCCGGCCGCGGCGCGCAGGCCGAGCCGGACCAACGCGCGGATGGCCGCCGCGCGCGACGGCATGCGATGATCGAAGCGCCAGTCCTCGATCTGGCGCAGCTCGATCTCGTCCAGCATCAGTTGCAGCTTTTCGGTCCGCTTCAGGGCTGACCTGTCGTCCATCTTTGGCTCCGTTCCCAGGCCATTCCCGGCAGGCCCGATGGCGGACAACAGCGCATGCGCGCGCCCGCACGTCCATTACCTAGGTTAGGACAGCGACGGCACTGCCGGCAGTGACGTCTGCGATCCGGCCGTCCGGCGGTGGAACCACCGCGGCTGCCTCGCGTTCTTC